>NZ_JATABH010000008.1:0-124085 GCF_036533775.1 Vibrio sp. M260112
AATGAACTACATACTCGATATGGCTGAGAGTTTTACGCTGCCAGAAAGGCGAGATAGGAGCTACCCAAGAGTGGTAAAAAGAAGGCCCAGTCGCTACGCGACTAGGCCTTCAAAAAGGTGTTAAATGCTTCTTAACTGACAAGCATTACGCCTAAAAGGCGAGCCTTAATAATGTTCATTGCAACCGTGTGTTGCGCACTAATGTCGATTATACAGAGTAGTACAGTTCGAACTCTAGTGGGTGAACAGCTGTGTTCACACGTTCAACATCAGCAGTTTTTAGTGCAATGTAAGAGTCGATAAAGTCATCAGAGAATACACCACCCGCAGTCAAGAACTCACGGTCTTCGTCAAGACACTCAAGTGCTTGTTTTAGTGACTCTGCAACCTTTGGAATCTCTGCAGCTTCTTCAGCTGGTAGATCGTAAAGGTCTTTATCCATTGCTTCACCTGGGTGAATCTTGTTCTTAATACCATCAAGACCAGCCATCAGCATTGCCGCAAATGCTAGGTATGGGTTTGCTGCTGGATCTGGGAAGCGAACTTCGATACGACGCGCTTTAGGGCTTGGTACCACTGGGATACGGATAGAAGCGCTGCGGTTACGAGCAGAGTAAGCTAGCATAACGGGAGCTTCGTAGTGAGGAACCAAACGCTTGTACGAGTTAGTCGATGGGTTTGTTAGAGCATTTAGCGCGCGAGCGTGCTTGATGATACCACCGATGTAGTAGATAGCCATTTCAGATAGGCCGCCGTACTTGTCGCCAGCGAATAGGTTAACGCCGTCTTTCGCTAGAGATTGGTGAACGTGCATACCAGAACCGTTATCACCTACAAGTGGCTTAGGCATGAATGTCGCTGTTTTGCCGAATGCGTGTGCAACGTTGTGTACAACGTACTTGTAGATTTGGATTTCGTCCGCTTTCGTTGTTAGCGTGTTAAAGCGAGTAGCGATTTCGTTCTGACCAGCCGTTGCAACTTCATGGTGGTGAGCTTCTACAACTAGGCCCATCTCTTCCATGATTAGACACATTGCTGAACGGATGTCTTGTGAAGAGTCAACAGGAGCAACTGGGAAGTAACCACCTTTAACGCCTGGACGGTGACCTTTGTTACCACCTTCGATGTCTGAACCAGTATTCCAAGCTGCTTCAACATCGTCGATTTTGAAGAAAGAGCCAGACATATCTGTTGAGAATTTTACATCATCAAATAGGAAGAACTCAGGCTCTGGACCAACGAGTACAGTATCAGCGATACCAGTAGAACGCATGTAGTCTTCTGCGCGTTTCGCGATAGAGCGTGGGTCGCGGTCATAACCTTGCATCGTTGCAGGTTCAAGGATGTCACAACGGATGTTTAGCGTTGCATCTTCTGTGAACGGGTCAAGAACCGCTGATGATGCGTCAGGCATCATTACCATGTCTGATTCGTTGATGCCTTTCCAGCCAGCAACAGAAGAACCATCGAACATCTTACCTTCTTCGAAGAAGTCTGCGTCGATTTGGTGAGCAGGGATTGAAATATGTTGCTCTTTACCTTTTGTATCTGTAAAGCGTAGGTCAACAAACTTAACTTCGTTTTCTTGGATCAGCGATAGAACGTTTTCTACTGACATCTTGGATAACCTCCAGTGTTATTAAAGCGGTTTAGCTCGATTCGTTTGAAATCCAGCATTGATTAATTTCTTTTCAATCGTATTAATCGATGCCGATTTAATTAAAGCCAAAACCGTGCCAAAAAAATTATTCCATTAATTTCAATGGTTTGGTTTGTTGATGTTTAACTTGGTGCAATAATTTGCACCAAAATGATCTGCTGTTGCACTGTTTTGGTGCTCTTTGGGTTTGTTGCACCAATAACAAACAAAATCGTGTTCCATTCAGCCCAGTTTTCCCTTCGATGTCAATCAGGACTTGGTCTTACGTTTGGTGATTTAGTGGTGGCTAGAAAAATATCTGTTGAAATGCAGCGAATCAGATCACATATTTCTGGGTTTTTCGCTAGAATCTGGTACATTATGGCCGTTTTTTTAATCAAGTAAGTGCGCTATCCAAAACTGAGTTTTTGTTAGCGGGCTTCTTCTATCGAGCGAATCAAATCCATGGCTACTCCACAGATTGATAAATTAAGAAATATCGCGATCATCGCGCACGTTGACCACGGTAAAACAACACTGGTTGATAAACTACTACAGCAATCAGGTACTTTAGAGTCTCGCGGTGAAGCTGAAGAGCGAGTCATGGACTCGAACGACATCGAAAAAGAGCGTGGTATTACCATTCTTGCTAAGAACACAGCGATTAACTGGAATGACTACCGTATCAACATCGTAGACACTCCGGGACACGCGGACTTCGGTGGTGAAGTAGAACGTATTATGTCGATGGTAGACTCAGTGCTACTTATCGTTGACGCAGTTGACGGCCCAATGCCTCAAACGCGTTTCGTAACACAAAAAGCATTTGCTCACGGTCTTAAGCCTATCGTTGTTATCAACAAGATTGACCGTCCTGGCGCTCGTCCTGATTGGGTTATGGACCAAGTGTTCGACCTATTCGACAACCTAGGTGCTACTGATGACCAGCTAGACTTTAAAGTGGTTTACGCATCAGCACTTAACGGTTGGGCAGCTCTAGAAGAGGGTGAAACTGGCGAGAACATGGAACCACTATTCCAAACTATCGTTGAAGAAGTAGCGGCACCAGAAGTTGACCTTGAAGGTCCACTACAGATGCAAGTTTCTCAGCTAGACTACAGCTCTTACGTTGGTGTTATCGGTGTTGCACGTGTAACACGTGGTAGCGTTAAACCTAACCAACAAGTAACGGTTATTGGTGCAGACGGTAAAACTCGTAACGGTAAAGTCGGTACAGTAATGGGCTACCTAGGCCTTGAGCGTCACGAAGTTGAGCAAGCTCATGCGGGCGATATCATCGCAATCACAGGTCTTGGCGAGCTGAAAATCTCTGACACTATCTGTGCTCAAAACCAAGTTGAAGCACTGCCGGCACTGTCTGTTGATGAACCAACAGTAACAATGACGTTCCAAGTAAACACGTCTCCGTTTGCAGGTAAAGAAGGTAAGTTCGTTACTTCACGTAACATTCTTGAGCGCCTAGAAAAAGAACTTGTCCACAACGTTGCACTGCGTGTTGAACAAACAGACGATCCAGACAAATTCCGCGTATCAGGTCGTGGCGAGCTTCACCTATCTATCCTGATCGAAAACATGCGTCGTGAAGGTTTCGAGCTAGCAGTATCTCGTCCAGAAGTTATCATTAAAGAAGAAAACGGTCAGCTAATGGAACCGTTTGAAACCGTAACTATCGACGTGATGGAAGAGCATCAGGGCGGTATCATGGAAAACATCGGCCTACGTAAAGGTGAGCTGAAAGACATGTCTCCTGATGGTAAAGGTCGTATCCGTATGGATTTCGTTATGCCATCTCGTGGTCTAATTGGTTTCCAAACAGAATTTATGACTCTAACTTCAGGTTCTGGTCTTCTTTACCATACGTTTGATCACTACGGCCCACACAAAGGCGGTAATATCGGTCAACGTATCAACGGTGTGTTGATTGCTAACGCAGCGGGTAAAGCGCTAACTAACGCACTATTTAACCTTCAAGAGCGTGGTCGCTTATTCATTGGTCACGGTGTAGAAGTGTACGAAGGCATGGTTATCGGTATTCACAGCCGTGATAACGATCTGACGGTAAACGCACTTAAAGGTAAGCAGCTAACTAACGTTCGTGCATCTGGTACTGATGACGCACAGGTTCTTACTCCGCCAATCATCATGACACTAGAGCAAGCTCTAGAATTTATCGATGACGACGAGTTAGTAGAAGTTACTCCTGAAAGCATCCGTGTACGTAAGAAATTCCTAACGGAAAGCGATCGTAAGCGTGCTTCTCGTGCAGCTAAGTAATCTGTAACGGATTAGATTGAATAAGCCCTGAGCGATGCTCGGGGCTTTTTTTTATCCGTTATTTTTGGTTTAGTTTCTGTAGGAACTTATCTGATTCAGCAATGGCTGCGTTCATTTGTTTAATTGCGTATTGAATATCTTGCTCTAAGCTTGTGAACTCACCTTGCAGTGCGCCAATGGCACTCGCGTTGAGGTTATGTTTTAAGTAGAGAGTGTTGTCACGCAGTGTATTAAGCACTGGTGTCATCTTATCTTCAGCACGTTTCATCGCCGACAGCATTGTGTTGTATGAGCGTTGAGTCTCTTTTAATTTTTGCTCACTGGCGTGACGGAGCTTGCTGCTAGTGTAGAGTTCGAGCTCGCTTTGCCACTCTGCAAATAAGGCATCAGAAACATCTTCAATGGCCGCAATTCGATCACTCACTTCTTGTGCCGCTTTCTCGCTATCTTGATACTTGTCATTGATTTGGTTGTACACCGTTTCCAGTTCACCACCATCAAAGTGAGTTAAAGCCGAGAGAGCTTCCAAAGCGCTGGTAAATTCTTGTTGGGCATCTTGTTGTGATTCTTTTGCATCTTCGACACGATCCACCATGATGTCGCGTTTGTGGTAGCCTACTTGTTCCATTGCAGAGTAATAGGCTGATTGACATCCTGTTAAGGTAAAAATCGACAATACAATCGCCAGTAAGTACGGCATGATGGGTTCCTTTCCTTTAGAATTAGAACGTTAGGATGACTGAGTTAGTTGGGAGATACAAGTTGAAAATCGAGCCATTGATTAAGCAAGCGGTGTTGTTTGTACGCTATCTGCTGACCCGTATGGGACATGATAGAGTCAATGTGAATGCGGGATATCTTGCTTACATTACCTTGTTATCTATCGTACCAATGTTGACCGTATTGCTTTCTGTTCTTTCGTCTTTTGCGATATTTGAAAATGCCGGTGACGCGATGCAAGACTTTGTTATTACCCACTTTGTGCCTGCGGCTGGAGATGCAGTAAAGGGGGCGTTGCTGGAGTTTGTAGCCAACACTGGCAAGATGAGTGCAGTGGGTGGTGTTTTTCTTTTTGTTGCTGCGTTGATGTTGATTTCAAATATCGATAAGAACCTTAACTACATTTGGCGAGTTAAACAAAAGCGCCGTGCAGTCTTTTCCTTTTCGATGTATTGGATGGTACTGACCCTTGGGCCCATTCTCGTTGGGGCGAGTATAGCCGCGACGTCTTACGTTACGTCTTTGAAAATTATCGAAAGTGAAGCCATCTCAGGGATTTATGATCTACTGCTGCGTTGGTTGCCGTTTCTGTTATCTTTCTTCGCGTTTGTTGGTTTGTACCTTTTGGTACCGAATAAAAAAGTTCGCACTTCCCATGCTATGGTGGGGGCAATTGTCGCGGCACTGCTGTTTGAAGCAAGTAAAAAAGGCTTCGCGGCCTATATCACTCAGTTTCCCTCGTACCAGCTGATCTATGGTGCGTTAGCGGCTATTCCTATTCTGTTTGTTTGGGTGTATCTGTGCTGGCTTATTGTACTCGTTGGTGCCGAAGTTACCGCTGCTCTGGGAGAAAGAGAGCAGTGGAGCGAGCCCAAAGAAGTGGTACACTCAACAAAAATTCAAGTTAAACCGTCAGAAGGAAAGCACAGTGATAGCCCTGATCCAAAGAGTGAGTGAAGCAGCCGTACGCGTAGATGGTGAAGTGGTTGGAGAGATAGACAAAGGTCTGCTTGTGCTGCTAGGGGTAGAAAAAGACGATGATGAAGCAAAGGCGAAGCGACTAATGGAGCGTGTGACGACTTATCGTGTTTTTGGTGATGATGAAGACAAAATGAACCTCAACGTCCAACAAGTTGAAGGTAAAGTTTTGGTGGTCTCTCAGTTCACTCTTCCGGCTGACACAAAAAAGGGCACTCGAGCGGGATTTTCTAGAGGTGCTCATCCTATGGAAGCTGAGCGCTTATATGAGTACTTTGCTGATCGATGCGCAGAGGTTCTTCCTACGGAACGCGGACGTTTTGCTGCTGATATGAAGGTGTCTTTGGTCAATGACGGCCCAGTCACCTTCTGGTTACAAGTATAATTATAAGAAATAGTGGGGAGACACTATCTGTCTCCATAAAAAAGGATTTTTATGTTTAAGCTGATCACGCCAAAAACAGAGAACCAACTCAATAAGTATTATCACTTTCGTTGGCAGATGCTAAGAGAGCCTTGGCGCATGCCGATTGGCTCAGAGCGTGATGAATACGATCCCATGAGCCATCACCGTATGATAGTTGATGGACGCGGCTTACCTATGGCGATTGGCCGTCTTTACATAACCCCAGATAGCGAAGGTCAGATTCGCTATATGGCGGTAAAAGGTAATCGACGCAGTAAGGGGATGGGTTCATTAGTCCTCGTTGCTCTAGAGTCGTTAGCACGCCAGGAAGGTGCCAAACGACTGGTTTGTAATGCCCGAGAAGATGCCATTTCGTTTTATGAGAAGAATGGATTTGAACGACGTGGTGAGTTGACCGATGAGCGTGGACCTGTTCGTCACCAACAAATGGTGAAGCAACTCGATCCGATGGCTAATGTATTGCGTAAGCCAGAATGGTGTACAGAGTTGCAAGAGCGCTGGGAGAATCAGATTCCTATTAGTGACAAAATGGGTATCAAAATCAACCAATACACAGGCTATCAGTTTGAGTGTAGTGCGCAGCTAAATCCGAACTTAAACCCTCACAATACGATGTTTGCTGGCTCGGCTTTTACTCTCGCCACCTTAACTGGCTGGGGGCTCACCTGGTTGCTAATGAAAGAGCGTAACCTCACTGGGGATATTGTATTGGCTGACAGCCAAATTCGTTATCGTCATCCAGTCACGCAGAACCCCGTTGCATCTACGTCCCTTGATGGCATTAGTGGTGACTTAGACCGACTGGCTTCTGGTCGCAAAGCACGTATTGTGATTCACGTGACCATCTACAGTGGAGACAAAGCTGCGGTGGACTTTGTGGGTACCTACATGCTGCTACCGAACTACAAAGCTGTGCTGGGCCCTGCTTCCAAATCAAAGTCATGACTATCGATGGCCTTCGGCAGCGGAGGCTCCTTGTCGCTACAGGTTTGTTTAATCACATTCGCTTTACCTAGAACATCAGACCAAAGCTCTTGGCATTTCTGTTCAGCTTTCAGTAACAAAGTAGCAAATTCAGGTTTGGTGAGATCGACTTCACCCGCTATTTGAGCGTTGTCATTTCTTCCCGCAATCACCATGCGTCCTCTGTCAGCGCGAAGCGTGATCTCGCTGAGCTCTAATGTTTGTTGGTAGTTTTTTTCACCATCAAGGCTGACCGCATCTAGCTGAGTTTGATGTAGTTGAGCGAGAATATGCCCCGATAGGCTATGAGATAGCATCGAGTAGTCACCAGATAACCCTTTAAGTTCGACTTCTGCTTCTGCCAATCCTGATAGCGAGAACGGCATTCGTTGCTGCAGAAGATAGTGGTCTAATGGAAGTCCATCGGCATGTACCGAGAGTGACCAAGGAGCGCTAACAGAGCCTCTGTCCCAAATCCCTGACGCTTCGATATAGCCTTGCTCTAAAGGAATAAACGCACGCTCAAGGGTGGCTAGATTGTTCTCTGCGTGTGCTTTTACGTGTGCCTGAGTGGCGATCAGTTTGTCGATGCTTGCCGCGTTAGCGCTGATGTCTAAGTCTCCTGACAACAGTCCTGCTTTGTTTTCGTCGATTAATGTTAGTTGCGAACCGGTCACGTTTAGCCCAGAAACTTGCCAGTATGGGCGTTTTTCTACCTGAATAAATTGGCTGTTCTCAACCTTAAGGGTTTCGATGGTTAACTTATTGAGGTTGACCACCATTTCGGTAAAGGCTGGGATGGCCAGTTCGGTTTGCTCCAGCCACTTTATACCTACGATCTTGAGTTGCTTCAAAGATACTTGTTTAGGGCTGATCGTCCCCTGTAACTGAACTCTCCCTTGTTTAAAATCTGCGTCAAACTCTTCAATCGTGACTTGTTGTGGTGCAAATGCCAATCTCGTTCTAGGGGAGAAGAGTTGTACTTGTTGATTACTGATACTTTCAGCATCAAAAGAGACATATCCACTTTGATGCTGCCACAGTGAATCATTGAGTGAGAGGTTTTCTAGCGACGCGTCAAGTTGTTCGAAGCGCCAGTGACCATAGTTAAATGAACTACTGAGTATATCGAGGCTATTAATGTGATTGATCGGCAAGCTAAGGTTATTTAAGGTCGTGACCAGTTGCTCAACTTGCTCGCTTTCTGGCAAAGAGAGCTTGTCGATGGTGACATTAACTAACGACCAACCTTGGGAATACTGCTCTGCTTGCCCAGAAAAAACGGCGCCCCGCCAGTTAAATGAGCCACCAAAAATCGTACTATCTTCTTCCTGATAACGCATATCGATCAGCAAGTTATTCAGCGCCTCGCCTTGCATATAGAGCTGTTCAGCCGAAAGTTGAATATCACCGTAAGGTAAGGATTGGCTGTTGGTAACCCAACGAGGCTGTTCGATTTGCAGATTGACGCCGCGAGCTGACCATCTTGGTGCACTAATGTCGACATGTTTCAACGCGAGCTGGTGGACGTATACATCACCAATGAGTTCTGCATGCATTGCCTCAAGATTAATTGTGGCACCTTCTATTAGGATCGAGTCGAAGGAAAGTTTGTTCTGTTGCCACGGTATTTGGCTAAGCCAAAGCGTCACTGCTGGCAGCATGATGGCACGTTGAGAAGATTGAATTTCAACATCACTGAGTTTGAGTTGAAAGGGGGCCGTATATTGCACGCCAGAAGTGGTTATTGAGTAGGGAGTAAGCTTGCTGATTAGTAAGTTGACCGCTTTAGGAGCGTATTGTGATTGCATCACGATATAAAGCGTCAAAATAGACAGAGTGGCAATACTGACAAGCAGGATACTCAGCAGCAACAGTGCTTTTTTCACGATGAATCACTTCCCTTAATGATTAGTGATACTAGCTTGGAACAAATTTTGGTTTCAGGCAACAAAAAGCCCCTCAAATGAGGGGCTTAGATAGACAAATAGTAAATAGGACACTAATCGAGCTGAGGACCAGCGGCGACAAGAGCCTTACCTTCATCATTATCAGTGTACTTATCAAAGTTATTGATAAAGCGAGTAGCCAGATCTTTTGCTTTGCTTTCCCATTGCAGTGGATCTGTGTAGGTATCACGAGGATCTAGGATGCCAGGGTCAACATCGTGAAGCGCTGTTGGTACTTCAAGGTTGAAGATTGGGATGTGCTTCGTCTCAGCGTGTTCAATTGAACCGTCTAGAATCGCGTCAATGATGCCACGAGTATCCTGAATCGAAATACGTTTGCCAGTACCGTTCCAACCAGTGTTCACTAGGTAAGCTTCAGCGCCTGCCGCTTCCATACGTTTCACTAGAACTTCTGCATATTTGGTTGGGTGTAGCGTTAGGAATGCTGCACCGAAACAAGCAGAGAATGTTGGTGTAGGTTCAGTGATGCCACGCTCTGTACCTGCTAGCTTAGCGGTAAAGCCTGATAGGAAGTGGTACTTAGTCTGCTCTGGAGTCAGTTTTGATACCGGAGGAAGAACACCAAACGCATCCGCAGATAGGAAGATAACTTTGTTTGCGTGGCCGCCTTTTGAAATTGGCTTAACGATGTTTTCGATATGTTCAATTGGGTAAGAAACGCGAGTGTTTTCAGTTTTTGAACCGTCATCAAAGTCGATTGAGCCATCCGAGCGCACTGTTACGTTTTCTAGAAGAGCGTCACGACGGATTGCATTGTAGATATCTGGTTCTGCTTCTTTAGATAGCTTGATGGTTTTTGCGTAACAACCGCCTTCAAAGTTGAAGACACCATCGTTATCCCATCCGTGTTCGTCATCACCGATCAGTGCACGCTTCGGATCGGTGGATAGGGTTGTTTTACCTGTGCCAGATAGACCAAAGAAAATCGCAACATCGCCGTCTTTGCCCATGTTGGCGCTACAGTGCATCGATGCAATGTCTTGTAGCGGAAGGAAGTAGTTCATCATCGCAAACATGCCTTTCTTCATCTCGCCGCCGTACCAAGTACCGCCGATAAGCTGCATGCGCTCTGTGAGGTTGAATACTGTGAAGTTTTCAGAGTTGAGGCCGTGTTCTTGCCACTTCTGGTTGGTACATTTTGCACCGTTCATGACAACGAAGTCTGGCTCAAAAGTTGCGAGCTCTTCTTCGCTTGGACGAATGAACATGTTTTTCACAAAGTGCGCTTGCCACGCCACTTCTGTAATAACGCGAATACTTAAACGCGTGTCTGGGTTAGCACCACAGTAACCATCGATAACGAATACTCGTTTACCAGAAAGCTGGCTAGTCACAAGCTCTTTTAAATCATTCCAAACAGCCTGGTCGATTGGTTTGTTATCATTTTTTACTGAATCTGAAGTCCACCACATATGTTCTTCAGTTGTCGCATCTTTGACGATGTATTTATCTTTTGGTGAGCGGCCGGTAAAAATACCAGTATCAACAGCGACAGCACCTAATTCGGTGACTACGCCTTTTTCATAGCCTTCCAGATCAGCGCGAGTTTCTTCTTCGAACAACACTTCATAACTAGGGTTACGAATAACCTCCTTTACGTTTTGAAGCCCGTGTTTGGTAAGATCAATTGTTGCAGCCTTTGTATGTTCCATAACGGTCATAGGTGCTCCTTATCGGAATATTTGTAGGGATTTTGTAATAATTTTTTAATTTTTGTCTGCTCACCATGCTAGCAATGGGCCTCAGATAAAACAGGGATATAGCTCAAAAAATATCCGCAATTTTATTGGGGTTTTAAGCGACACATCACATATTGGTAGAGCTAGTTTATCGTGTGCGCAAAGCTTTGCGCTAGAGCAAAGTCATTATTAATTGTCTAAAATTAACAGGTTAATTTATTACGGCGAAGGTTAGGTGTAGCGAGGTTTTGATCACAAAAAGGCCAGCGAGTGCTGGCCTTTTGAAGGGTAAATTACAGACTTGATAAGTCGTAAGAATTAATGCAGCGTTTTGTTACCAGAATTTGCTTGATTAAATAGCTCTGATACTTCTGCTTCGTCGAACGAATAGTTCGTGCCGCAGTAATCACAATGTAAAGAAATTGACCCAATCTCTGCCAAAATGTCATTTATTTCCGTACGCTCAACAGTAAGAATTGCTGCGCCGCTACGTTCACGAGAACAACCACAGAAGAACTCAACCGGCTGAGGTTCGAACACGCGAACTTTCTCTTGGTTGTAGAGACGGTATAGAAGCTCATTTGCTTCTAAGCTAAATAGCTCTTCATCTTTAACTGTGTTGGTTAGTTGCTCTAGGTGCTCGAAATCATCCGGCGTACCAGTACCATCTGGCATAACTTGGATTAGCATACCTGCCGCATGCGCCTTGCCTTCATATTCACCAGTACGTAGCCATAGGCGAGTTTTTAGCTGCTCAGAGTTGGCAAAGTACGTTTCTAGAATCTCAGATAAGTTTTCGCCTTCAAGACCAACAATACCTTGGTAGCGTTCACCTTTCTTAGGATCGATAGTGATCACTAAGTGACCTTTACCCATCAGGTCATGAATCGTTGCATCGTCAGCGATGTCGCCTTCAAAACGTGCAACACCACGAATCTTCTGATCGTGATCGCCATTGATGACGGCAAGCGATACAGGACCGTCACCCTGAAGTTGCATTGTAATTGAGCCTTCAAACTTCAGAGTTGCTGTCAAAAGTGTTGTTGAAACCAATAGCTCGCCTAGCAACTTCTGAATGGGTGCTGGGTATTCCTTGCTAGAAATAATACGTTGGTAAGCTTCATCCAATTGTACCAACTCGCCACGAACAGAAAGGTCTTCAAATAAGTAGCGGTTTAAAACATTGCTTGCCATGTGGCGTTTCCTCGTAAATCTGGTTGAGCTTATTGGTGCTTAAATTTAATGATGTCGCGGCGCTGTTTTTTATCTGGACGACGCTCTGGGCTTGGATTGTGAGCATGAAGTCTGCGACGTGTCGCGTTTTCTTCGCGCTTACTAATACTCTCAACGGTCTCGGAATAGAGCAGTTGAGCTTCGGGAGCTCCACGGCGTTGATCTGAGATTTGCTCAATAACCACGGTTTTCTCTTCTTGGCCCTGCCTTAAAGTGATGATCGCCCCGAGTTCAACAGCTTTGCTAGGTTTACTGCGTTGCCCATTATAATGGACTTTGCCACCATCGACCATATTTCGAGCGATGGAGCGAGTTTTATAAAAGCGCGCAGCCCATAGCCATTTGTCGAGCCTTACCGCTTCGGTTTGGGAACCCATGGTGATTTTTACCCTCTAAGGTGAATATTATTGATGCCCTGTTACATGCACTAACAATGGTGACGAGTGTAGGTTTTTTCAAGCAAGATCATAAAAATTGGCATAGTCTGTCGTGACAATATAAGAGTTTGTTATGTTTGGATGTTGCTTGTTTTGATACAATTCAACGCTATTTATCTGATAAATTACGGTAAATTCACCTAACCCAGCAAAGAAGGAACTTGAGTGAAGCACAACAGCATGAATACGCTAATGAAGTTAGGTGAAGCATTTAAGCAACAGCAAGTACAGCAAAGAGTAAGCTTTGCTGTCATGTTCATATTGCTAGCAGTCACAGCATGGATAGCAGGACAAATGATTTGGCAACCATGGAGCATACCGAGCGTATCCAAATGGCAGCCTTCTAACGTGGCGAGACAAGAAACGACCAGTTCGTCACAAATAGACCTATCTAACCTGCAAAATAGCCATCTATTTGGCCAATATCAGAGCAATGCGCCAGTGATTGAGCAACCCAAGGTTCAAGCTGCACCTAAGAGTCGTCTTAATTTGGTATTGGTTGGTGTTGTAACCAGTTCTGTTCCAGAGAAGAGCTTGGCGGTTATCGCGAATAAAGGTACGCAAGCAACCTACGGTTTGAATGAAATGATTGAAGGGACGCGAGCAAAACTGATTCAGGTGCAGCAAGACCGTGTGATTATTGATAATTCAGGTCGAAACGAAACCATCATGCTTGAGGGATTGAAGTTCACAAAGCCAGCCCCTCAGGTAATAGAAAGCAGTAGCAAACAAATAGTATCGAATGCATCTCAAGATACCTTGGATCAGATACGCGAAGAGATTCGTAACGACGCAAAAATACTCTTTGAATACGTACGAATGTCGCAAGTAAAGCGAGATGAAGAGGTGGTCGGGTATCGATTGTCCCCAGGTAAAGATAAAGCTCTCTTTGAAACTATTGGATTACAAGCAGGTGATATTGCTACGGCGATCAACGGACTTGATTTAAAAGACTCAGCGTCAATGGGTGAAGTTTGGCAAAACTTGTCGCAGGTGAATGAAGTGACTTTGACTGTTGAACGCGATGGCCAGTTATTTGAGATATACATTGAATTATAAGATGGACGTCGTGACGTCCTCGCGAGGAGTGAAGAGTGAACCATTGGCTTAAAAAAAGCGCATGGCTTTTAGCGGGAAGCTTACTAGTATCACCAACAATGTCGGTAGCTGATGATTTTAGTGCCAGCTTTAAAGGCACAGACATCAGTGAGTTTATCAATATAGTTGGACGTAACTTAGAGAAGACGATCATCGTCGATCCTTCTGTGCGCGGTAAGATTGATGTACGTAGTTACGATATGTTGACCGAAGAGCAATATTACAGCTTTTTCCTCAATGTACTCGAAGTCTACGGTTTTGCTGTTGTTGAAATGGACAATGGCATTCTGAAAGTGATTAAAGCAAAAGATGCGAAAACGTCAGCCGTCCCTGTTGTAGGAGATGGCCATATCAATGGTGATGAGGTTGTTACTCGTGTTGTTGCTGTGCGAAACGTGTCGGTGCGTGAGCTTTCGCCGTTGTTGCGTCAATTGAACGACAATGCGGGTGCGGGTAACGTTGTTCACTACGATCCAGCGAACATTATCTTAATTACTGGACGCGCAGCGGTTGTGAATCGCTTGGCTGACATCATTAAGCGTGTAGACCAAGCGGGTGACAAAGAGATCGAGGTGGTAGAGCTATCGAACGCGTCTGCGGCAGAAATGGTGCGAATCGTTGAAGCTTTGAATAAAACGACGGAAGCCAAAAATACTCCAGCATTTTTGCAGCCAAATTTCGTCGCTGATGACCGCACCAACTCGATTTTAATTTCCGGCGATCCCCAAGTTCGTCAACGTCTGAGAAAGCTTATCCAACAGCTAGATGTTGAAATGGCATCCAAAGGTAACAACCGCGTCGTTTATCTTAAGTATGCCAAAGCGGAAGATTTAGTCGATGTCCTAAAAGGTGTGTCTGATAACTTACAAGCGGAGAAGTCGACGGGCACTAAAGGGAGCGGTACTCAGCGTGGTGAGGTGATGATCGCCGCTCACCCAGAGACGAATGCTCTGGTCCTTACTGCTCCGCCAGATATTATGATTGCTATCCAAGATGTCATTGCCCAGCTTGATATCCGTCGCGCACAAGTACTGATTGAAGCCTTGATCGTAGAAATGGCCGAAGGAGATGGGGTCAATCTAGGAGTACAGTGGGGTTCTCTAGAGAGTGGTGCGGTAATTCAATACGGAAATACGGGTGTACCGATTGGACAAGTGATGGTCGGACTCGAAGAGGTTAAAGATACTACGACAACTGAGAGTTACTGGAACTCGACGACGAACAAGTGGGAGTCTCGCCAGTCGACTGAAAAAGGTAGCTACAGCACATTAGCTTCTGCCCTGTCAGGCGTTAACGGGGCTGCGTTGAGTGTTGTTATGGGCGATTGGACCGCTCTAATTAGCGCGGTTTCAACGGACTCAAACTCTAATATTCTATCTTCACCAAGTATTACCGTTATGGACAATGGTGAGGCGTCTTTCATCGTTGGTGAAGAAGTACCTGTTATTACGGGTTCGACAGCGGGCTCTAACAATGACAATCCGTTCCAAACGGTCGATCGTAAAGAAGTGGGTATCAAACTGAAAGTGGTGCCTCAGATTAATGAAGGTAATTCAGTCCAGCTCAATATTGAACAAGAAGTGTCGAACGTGCTTGGGGCTAATGGTGCTGTCGACGTACGTTTTGCTAAGCGTCAGCTAAACACTTCTGTGATGGTTGAAGACGGTTCAATGATCGTATTAGGTGGCCTGATCGATGAGCGAGCGCTAGAAAGTGAATCCAAAGTGCCGCTATTGGGTGATATTCCGTATTTGGGGCATCTGTTTAAGTCAACCAGCACACAGGTTGAGAAGAAGAACCTCATGGTGTTTATCAAGCCAACCATTATTCGTGATGGTGTGACTGCGGATGGCATTACTCAACGTAAATACAATTTCATTCGTGCAGAACAGCTTTACAAGGCTGATCAAGGCCTAAAACTAATGAGCAATGACAATATCCCTGTGCTCCCTAAATATGGTGAAGAAATCCGACACCCAGCTGAAATACAAGCGTTTTTAGACCAAATGGATAAACAGTAATGGACGTACAAGTCACGTCATACTCAAAGCGTCTACCATTTAGTTTTGCCAATCGGTTCAAGCTAGTGCTTGAACCGACTGAAGCGGGAATGGTGCTCTATTACGTTGAACCTATTTCAGTCCAAGCTTTGTTAGAAGTGAAGCGTTTTTGTGCCCAGACTTTTTCATTGCAGTCGATCAGTATCGAGGCGTTTGAAAGCAAACTAACGGAAGCCTATCAACGAGATTCTTCTGAAGCTCGTCAGCTAATGGAAGATATTGGCGCTGATAGTGATGATTTTTTCTCCTTGGCTGAAGATTTGCCACAAGATGAAGACTTGCTTGAATCTGAAGATGATGCGCCGATAATCAAGTTGATTAATGCCATGCTAGGTGAAGCGATCAAGGAAGGTGCTTCAGATATCCACATCGAGACATTTGAAAAGAGTCTTTCTATCCGTTTTCGTGTTGACGGTGTGCTCCGCGAGGTACTTTCACCTAGTCGTAAACTAGCGCCATTGCTAGTCTCACGCGTAAAAGTGATGGCTAGACTTGATATCGCTGAGAAGCGAGTACCACAAGACGGCCGCATTTCTCTGAGAATCGGCGGTCGAGCGGTTGATGTGCGTGTTTCAACGATGCCTTCTTCGCATGGTGAGCGAGTAGTTATGCGTCTACTAGACAAAAATGCCACACGGTTAGACTTGCATAGCTTAGGGATGACCCCATCAAATCATGATGCATTTCGCGGCATGATTCAGCGACCACACGGTATTTTATTGGTTACCGGTCCGACTGGTTCGGGTAAATCAACAACCTTGTATGCAGGGTTGACGGAGATTAACAGCAACGAGCGAAACATTCTTACCGTCGAAGATCCGATTGAGTTTGATATTGATGGTATCGGTCAGACTCAAGTCAATCCAAAGGTTGATATGACGTTTGCCCGAGGCTTGCGCGCGATTCTTCGTCAGGACCCTGACGTGGTGATGGTGGGTGAAATTCGTGACCTTGAGACCGCGCAGATTGCAGTTCAAGCGTCTTTGACTGGTCACTTAGTGATGTCGACGCTCCATACCAATACGGCAATTGGTGCCATTACTCGTTTGAGAGACATGGGCATTGAGCCATTTTTAATCTCCTCTTCACTTCTTGGGGTTCTTGCACAACGTTTGGTTAGAACGTTATGCCCTAGCTGTAAGGAACCATATCAACCCGATGCCGAAACAAAAAAATTGTTTGCTATCGAGCCTGAAGCAGAGCTTACCTTATATCGAGCTTGTGGCTGCGAAGCGTGTAACTTTAAAGGTTATCGTGGGCGTACTGGCATTTATGAGCTTTTGGTAGTGGATGAAAATGTCCAGACACTCATTCACAGTGAAGCGGGTGAGCAAGAGATAGAGAAGCATATCCGTCAGCATACTCCAAGTATTCGGAGTGATGGTTTGAGTAAAGTCCGTCAAGGCATTACGTCACTTGAGGAAGTAGTGCGAGTGACTAAGGAAAGCTAATGGCGGCATTTGAATATAAGGCTCTCGACGCTAAAGGCAAAACCAAAAAAGGCGTTATTGAAGGCGACAATGGTCGGCAGGTTCGAGCTCGGCTTAAAGAACAGGGCTTGATTCCAGTCGAAGTGAGTGAAACTCGCCAGCAGGCGAAAAAGAAGAGCGAACAGCCGTCTTTATTTCAGTTTAAGCGAGGTTTAAGTACACCTGATCTCGCTCTAGTGACCCGTCAACTGGCCACACTTGTTCAGTCCGGTATGCCATTAGAAGAGTGTTTAAGAGCCGTTTCCGAACAGTCAGAAAAACCTCGTATTCGCACCATGTTGTTGGCAGTGCGTTCCAAAGTGACAGAAGGTTATACCTTAGCGGACAGTTTGGCGGATTATCCTTATGTATTTGATGATCTGTTTCGCTCAATGGTTTCTGCTGGAGAAAAGTCAGGTCATTTGGATTCGGTTTTAGAACGATTGGCAGATTATGCGGAAAATCGTCAGAAGATGCGCTCCAAATTACAGCAGGCATTGATATACCCTGTGGTGCTGGTGGTGTTTGCGATCGGTATCGTCGCTTTCCTACTCGCGGCAGTCGTACCGAAAATCGTTGGTCAATTTGTACAGATGGGTCAGGAGTTGCCTCAATCTACCCAGTTTTTGCTCGCTTCAAGTGAGTTTATTCAGAGCTGGGGGTTACAACTTCTTGTGGCCGTTATTGTGATGACTTATCTGTTTAAATATGCTTTGAGCAAGCCGAATGTACGTCTCAAATGGGACCGAAAAATTATCGCGATGCCACTGGTTGGGAAAATTGCTCGTGGACTTAATACTTCTCGGTTTGCTCGTACATTATCGATATGTACATCGAGCGCAATCCCTATCTTAGAAGGTATGCGGGTTGCGGTGGATGTTATGTCGAACCATTACGTCAAACAGCAGGTCTTAATTGCTACGGATAATGTTCGTGAAGGTTCAAGTTTGCGTCGAGCTTTGGAGCAGACCAAACTTTTCCCTCCAATGATGCTCCACATGATAGCCAGTGGTGAACAAAGTGGTGAATTAGAGGCGATGCTGACACGTGCTGCGGATAACCAAGATGCAAATTTTGAATCAACGGTGAATATTGCGTTAGGGATCTTTACTCCAGCACTGATCGCTCTTATGGCTGGGTTGGTTCTATTTATCGTGATGGCGACGTTAATGCCAATTTTAGAAATGAATAATTTAATGAGTTCATAATAGCTTTGAGCTTATCGAAGCTGCTTGTCGTGGAGAAAAAAATGAATAAGAAAATGAACGTTCAGAAAGGCTTTACTCTATTAGAGGTCATGGTCGTTGTCGTCATTCTAGGGATTTTAGCGAGCTTTGTTGTTCCTAACTTATTGGGTAACAAAGAGAAAGCGGATCAGCAAAAAGCAATCACTGACATTGTAGCGTTAGAGAATGCGCTTGATATGTACAAGTTGGATAACAGTGTTTACCCATCAACGGATCAAGGTCTTGAAGCGCTGGTAACTAAGCCATCAAATCCTGAACCACGCAATTATCGTGATGGTGGCTATATCAAACGTCTACCATCAGACCCATGGGGCAACGACTATCAATATTTAAGCCCAGGCGACCACGGCAGTATTGATATCTTTACCTTAGGTGCAGATGGTCAAGAGGGCGGTGAAGGCGCTAACTCGGATATTGGTAACTGGAATATTCAAGATTTTCAGTAAGACATCCAAGTTA
Organism: Vibrio sp. M260112; assembly: GCF_036533775.1. Taxonomy (NCBI): domain Bacteria; kingdom Pseudomonadati; phylum Pseudomonadota; class Gammaproteobacteria; order Vibrionales; family Vibrionaceae; genus Vibrio; species Vibrio sp. M260112. The sequence continues at coordinate 18,675 of NZ_JATABH010000008.1, forward strand.
GGTTAACTATGCGCCGTCACGCAGGCTTTACTCTGCTAGAGATATTGTTGGTATTGGTGCTGATATCTTTGGCATCCGTAGCCGTTATTTCAACACTGACTGTCAGTGCCGAAGATGTTGCAAAGAAGCAAGCCCAAGCGCTGTATTATCGCATTCAACTGCTCAATGAAGAGGCGATGCTAAGTGGGCGTGATTTCGGCTTAAACATCAATGAGGAAAAGTCGACCTATCAATTTATGCATTTAACCTCCAAGGGGTGGCAGAAACTGGATGAACAACATATTCCAGAGAAAACCGAGTTGGACTCGGGATTGGCATTGATGCTGCAACTTGGGGGGGATGTCTGGAGCGATAAAGACCGACTTTTTGAGCCAGGTAGCCTGTTCGACGAGGAGATGTTTGCTGAACAATATGACGAGAAAAAACGCCCACCTCCTCAAGTCTTCATTATGTCGAGTGGAGAAATAACACCTGTATCAGTTGCTATTTATCCGCAGCAAAAAGATGCTGAACGTGATGCATGGCACATAGTGGTTAAAGAGAGTGGACAGATACTGTTGCTGGCTCCAGGAGAACGTGATGAAGGCGAGTAAACGTGGTTTTACCTTGCTGGAAGTATTGGTGGCATTAGCGATTTTTGCGACCGCAGCGATAGCGACGATTCGTTCTGTTAGCCAGCATATTAATACGCTCAATTTCTTGGAAGAGAAAACTTTTGCGAGCATGGTCGCAGACAATCAGATGGCGAAAGTGATGCTATCAGGACGAAAACCAAGCAAGCAAAAAGGAACTGAAATGTTAGCTGAACGCGAATGGTTTTGGTCGGTAGAGCCTGTTTCTACAGCGGGTGATCTTCTGCAAGCATTTGACGTGAAAGTGGCAGCAAGTGCGAAAGGAACACCCGTTGTGACGGTAAGAAGCTATGTACCGAAGTAGTCAGTCTTCCTCACAAGGTTTCACCTTAATTGAAGTTCTTGTCGCTATCGCGATTTTTGCCAGTTTGAGTATTGGAGCTTATCAGGTGCTCAATCAAGTTCAGCGCAGTAATGAACTGTCACTTGAACGTAGTGAACGGCTAAAAACGCTACAGAGAACGTTAGTCTTTATGGATAACGATTTTCGCCAAATGGCGCTGCGTCAATCACGCACCAATGGTGAGGAACCATCTCCAGAGCTGATTCATTGGCAGGATTACCTACTTGATTCTGATGCTAAAGGCGTAATGTTTGTACGCTCTGGCTGGCATAACCCCCAACAGCAATTCCCGCGAGGGGAGGTGAGCAAAGTGGGGTATCGATTAAAAGAAGGCGAGTTACAGCGGGTGTGGTGGCGATATGTTGACACTCCAGTTGGCCAAGAAGGGATAGTGATGCCCTTGATTGATAAGGTCGACTCCTTTGATTTACGTTTTTACGATGGCAACCAGTGGTTAGAACGCTGGGAAACGAATTATACCTTGCCGAAAGCTGTGCTAGTGAAGTTGGTATTTGAGGATTACGGAGCAATAGAACGTATCTATCTAACTGCTGGTGGTGCTTTAGAGGTCGACGAGGAGCAAAACGCGGATGGGTCGTAAGCAGCGTGGTGTGGCTCTGATTATTATTTTGCTGCTCTTGGCGGTGATGGTCAGTATCGCTGCGAGTATGGCAGACCGTTTGTTTGGTCAGTTTAGGCGCGCGAGCAATCAGCTCAACTACCAACAAGCTTATTGGTATAGCGTGGGCGCGGAAGCGTTGGCTGAAGCAGGGTTGAAACAGAGCTTTAGAGACTCAGATACCATCAATCTTTCTCAGCCATGGGCACTGGAGGAACAAACCTATCCATTGGATTACGGAACTCTGAAAGGGCGCTTAGTTGATAAACAGGCCTGCTTTAACCTCAATGCTTTAGCTGCCGTCACTGACCAGCCTAGTTCCAGCCGTTCGCCGTATTTAGTGGAAGTCTTTCAGCGTTTGCTCGAGGAACTAGAGGTTGAAAGCTATCAGGCAGAGATAATTTCTCAATCGTTGTGGGAATATTTGGATAGTAATGATGTCAGCAATTCCTCTGCAGGTGTCGAAGACAGTTACTATGAATCTATCTCTCCGGCTTACCTTACTGCCAATAGTATGTTGTCAGATAGCTCTGAGCTGAGAGCGGTGAATCAGGCTTCTGGTGAGGTGGTGCACAAGGTCTTGCCTTATGTGTGTGCAATACCTACGTCTGACTTTCGCCTCAATGTGAATACACTGCAACCTGATCAAGCAGAGTTGCTGTCTGCACTGTTCTATCCACATTTGGCGACCAGTGAGGCAAAAAAGCTCCTTGATAGCCGCCCTTTTGATGGCTGGACGACGGTTGATGAAATGCTTAGTGAAGGGGCCTTTTCCGGTATTGATGAAAAGGTGCTGCAACAGGCTAAGGGTTACCTTGCCGTCACAAGTGCTTATTTTGAAATGGATGTGGAGATCGTCGTTGATGACTCCCGAGTAAGAGTTAGAAGCTTGCTCTTTAGTAATAATCAAGAAACTGCGACGGTTATTCGCCGTCGCTTCGGAGGTATCGGTGAACGAGTTTCTGATCGTTCGACTGAGCAATAATCCGACCTTAGCTGTTCAATGGTTAGTATGGTCGGTGACACAGCAGGAAGTGATTGCGAGTGGCGAGCTTGCGAACCAAGATGCTATTGCGGACATCGCGCCGTATGGGGAAAACCGACGTACGATCGTTTTGCTCTCTGCTTCGAGCTTAGTGCTAAACGATATCGCGATCCCCGCGGGTGCCAGTCGTCAGCTTGAAGCGATGCTGCCGTACGTAATGGAAGATGAGCTGGCACAAGATGTTGATCAGCTCCACTTTACCATTTTTCATAAAGGTAACGGACGTGCTCAGGTGTGTGCGGTTGATAGCGAATGGTTAACACATATTCTGCAACGTTTGACAGCGATTGGTTGTCAGATTCAAAAAGTGCTGCCAGACGTATTAGCTTTGCCCGAGTCAAAGGGGATTTCCGCTGTTGAACTTGATGGACAATGGCTACTGAAGAAATCGACGTATTCAGGGATATCAATTGACAGCGAGTGGTTGGCTCTAGTAGCGCAGTCTGACTGGGTGAAACGTGAGGATGAGTGTTTGCCGTTAACGGCCTATTCCGCTTTGCCTGAATTGGAATTGGAATTGGATGAAGAGCAAGATTGGCAAGAGACTCAGCCTCAGTTGGTGATGCAGTTACTTGCTGAACAAGCCGTTGCCAGCAAACTGACTTTGCTCACTGGGCGATTTAAGCCTAAGTCTTCATTTGGTCGTTACTGGAAAACATGGCAGAAGGTAGCCGTAGCTGCAGTATTGCTGCTCGCTGTCATCGTGGTCGACAATGTACAGAAGATACAGCGTTATGAAGTGCAAGCCACAGCGTATCGAGCGGAAAGTGAGCGTATTTTCCGCCAGTTGGTGCCAGGCAAAAATAAAATACCGACAGTCAGTTACTTAAAGCGTGAATTGGAACAGCAAGCACGATTGATGTCAGGGTCTGGCCGCGATAATTCCATATTAAGCATCCTTGCCACCTTACCGCCAATATTGAGCCAAGTGCCCTCTTTGGATCTGGTGAGCTTTAAGTACGACAGCAATAGAAATGAGGTAAGAGTGCAAGCTCAAAGTAAAGACTTTCAAACCTTTGAGAAAGCTGCAGAGTTGTTAGCCACTCGATTCGAGGTTGAGCAAGGGCAACTTAACCGCTCTGGGAGCCTAGTCAATGGCTCATTTATTTTGAAACCATTGTGAGGTGTATTGAGTGAATAATTTACTGACGTCCTTACAAACGTGGTGGCTAAGTATCTCTCAGCGAGAGCAACGCTTAGTGGTTGTGTGTGTTTTTTTTGCTGTCCTTGGAAGTGTCTACTGGGGGATCGTACAACCCGTCGCTCAAAGGGCTGATGATGCACAGATGCGCATCCAAAGTGAGAAACAGCTTTTGGCTTGGGTTCAAAGCAAGGGTGATGAGATCAGCAAGCTAAAAGCACAGGGCGGTCTGACGGTGTCGAGTATGCCAATTAATCAGGCCATTTCATCAAGCGTTAAACGTTTTAATGTTGAGCTTATTCGTGTCCAGCCTCGTGGAGAGCAATTTCAAGTTTGGATTGCGCCAATGCCATTCAATCAGTTTGTTAGCTGGATTGCCTACTTACAAGAGACATACGGGATTGAGGTCGTATTTCTGGATGTAGATAAAGGCGCTCAAGATGGCGTGGTCGAAGTGAATCGATTGCAGTTAGGTAGGGGTTAACAGAGTGAAGAAAACCATTCTATCGGGTCTATTCATCAGTAGCGTGTTTGTCGTAAGTGCGATGTTTCACATGCCCGCACAGTTCATTCTTCAATATGCGCCTTTACCCAGTGCATTGCGTGTAGCTGATATCGAAGGGACGGTATGGCAGGGAAGTGCCCAGCAAGTTCAATGGCAGGGCACAAATTATGGGGCACTCAACTGGCAGTTTAATCTGGTTAAGATGCTCGCGGGTTCACTAGAGGCGCAAATTCGTTTTGGTAGAGGCAGTGACCTCTCACTTCAAGGTCGAGGTGTGATTGGTTACGACTTCAGTGGCTTTTATGCGCAAAACCTTATTGCCGCTATTTCCGTAGAAGAAATGATTAAGTTTATCCCGCGCTTACCTGTACCGTTGGATCTCGAAGGTCAGGTTGAGGTCAATCTTCGCTCCTATCGCTACGCCCAACCATATTGCGATAGCGCTCAAGGAAGCTTAGTGTGGAATACTCAAGTGGTGAGTACGCCACTGGCAGATCTCTATCTCGGGCCGGTCATTGTACAATTTAGTTGTCAGCAGAGTCGTATTGATGTGCAAGGAGAGCAGCAGAGCCAAGAGGTTGAAAGTGGCTTCAGTGCTGAGGTTGGGGCGGGTAGCTACAAGCTGAGTGCTTGGTTTAAGCCGTTAGCGGAGTTCCCTCAAGCGTTACAACAACAGCTCAAGTGGCTGCCAGAGCCTGCGGATAGTGATGGTAAATACCATTTCAACAATCAAGGGCAATGGTAACTGCTAGGTATCGAGCAACAATGTATAAGGGCAGCGTGATTCACGCTGCCCTTTTGATTATTTGCTGGCGGGAAAACTGATTTGTACTCTTAAACCGCCACCACTGCGATTATTAACGATAACCGAACCGTTATGTTGGCTAACAATTCGTTTGACTATCGCAAGTCCAAGTCCAGTACCTTCGCTTCCTCGAGCGGTATCACCGCGAGTAAAAGGTTCAAACAGTTTGCTAATCTGGTTCTGTTCAATGCCAGGGCCGTTATCTTCAACACAGACCCAAACCAGTTTGTTGTCTGCGGTGATGCCGGTGCTGACCTTTATCCATCCATTTCCATATCGAATCGCATTCACAACGAGGTTACTAACGGCACGTTTAATCGCGATAGGGCTGCCGAGCGTCTCTTTAAGTGGTTGAACCAAAGCGGTTTCAATTTGTACTTCATACCCACCTTCTGATGAGGCGACATCGTTAGCAATTTCATTCAAATCGACAGAGACAAATGACTGCTTGTTCACGGGCTTTAGATAGTCCATGAACTGGCTGATGATTTCATTACACTCTTCGGTGTCGCTAATAATTCCTTCTGCAAGATAGCTATCTTCTGGTGACATCATTTCGGTTGCTAATCGGATGCGGGTTAGAGGGGTTCTTAGATCATGGCTGATACCCGCCATCAATAGAGCGCGATCTTCTTCTAGAGCCTGAATGCCTTTTGACATCTGATTAAATGCGCGTGTTACGGAGCGAATTTCTGAAGCACCTTTTTCCGGAAGTGGTGGTGGAATCTCCCCTCGTCCTACGACTTTCGCTGCCTTTTCTAAAGCAATAAGTGGTCGATTTTGTAAACGAATAAACAACCAACCACCGGCTACGATAAGTAGCGCCATGATCAAGCTGTTACGAAACAGCGGTGTGAAGTCTTCTTCCTGTAGTTCGGAGAGGGGAATACGTAACAGCGACCCTGGCAGAGAATCGATCTTCATCCATAACACATAGCTGTCGTTACCCAACATCATTCGCACATCTGTGGGTGAGCCAAGTTCATTGCTCATCTCCTCACTCATCAAGTCGATCGACACTGCATGGTAGTACTCGTCAGCAATCGGGCTATCTTCAGCATGGATGGTGACACCAAGCTGCTCCAAAACTCGTCTGCGTAGAGGTGCATCCATCGCTAGTTCATCCTCTAGGCTTGCCGAGTCATCAAGCATTAGGTTTATTTCATGCCCGAGGATTTTATTGAACTGTTGCAGGCTAGGCATTAACGCGTAGTTGAACACGGCGTAGTAAGAATAGACCTGACTTGCGATTAGTAGAGTAAGAAAGATAAAGATGGATTGTGTAAATGAGCTGCGAATGCGCATAACGCCAACCTTAGTGGAGTAGAAACGAAGAGTGCGAGACCGGGTCTCGCACTCTAGTAAATCTAGAAACTGTTAGGCTTCTTTACCATCAGGGACAAAGACGTAGCCCAATCCCCAAACGGTTTGGATGTAACGAGGTTTACTTGGGTCGACCTCAAGCATACGGCGCAAACGTGAGATTTGTACGTCTATCGAACGTTCCATTGCTGAGTATTCACGACCTCTAGCCATGTTCATCAATTTATCGCGAGACATTGGTTCACGTGCGTTCGTCACAAGTGCTTTCAGTACAGCGAATTCGCCTGATGTTAGGGGCATCGATTCTTCGCCACGGAACATTTCACGAGTTCCTAAGTTGAGACGAAATTCACCAAACTCAACGATCGACTCTTCGCTGCTTGGTGCGCCCGGTAACTCAATGGTTTGTCGACGAAGAACCGCCTTGATACGCGCGAGTAGTTCTCGTGGGTTAAAAGGTTTTGGTAGATAGTCATCTGCACCTACTTCAAGGCCGACAATACGATCGATCTCATCACCTTTCGCTGTCAGCATTAGAATGGGTAGCGTATTATTCGCATGACGCAGGCGACGGCAGATGGATAAGCCATCTTCACCCGGCAGCATTAAGTCGAGAACCATCAAGTGGAAGTTTTCACGAGTTAGCAGGCGGTCCATTTGCTCGCTATTGGCAACACTACGAACTTGGAATCCTTGCTCAGACAAGTAACGCTCTAGTAGTGCACGAAGACGTGCATCATCATCAACAACTAAGATCTTGTGATTTTCTTGCATGTAATGGTTCCACCTATTTGATAAGCACGCACTAAAACAGGGTAGAGGAAGACTTACCCATTGCGCAGCTTAAAATGTAACACTGTTCACGCTCTAGTGGAGCAAAGAATTGTTAACGTTTATTTCCTTTTTAGCTAATGTATATCGTAACTTCAATCTAATAACGTCAAAAATATGAAAACAAACCTAATAACCCGAGAAGGCTACGACCGACTCAAGCGCGAGCTTGATTTTTTGTGGAGGGAAGAGCGCCCTGAGGTCACTAAAAAAGTGACTTGGGCTGCGAGTCTTGGTGACCGCAGTGAGAACGCAGACTACCAGTACAATAAGAAACGCCTGCGAGAGATTGATCGTCGCGTTCGTTATCTGAGAAAGCGACTCGAACAGGTTAAGGTGGTTGACTATTCGCCCCAGCAGGAAGGCAAAGTATTTTTTGGAGCGTGGGTTGAAATCGAAAATGATGCTGGTGAGGTCAAGTCATTCCGTATCGTGGGGCCTGATGAAATTTATGGGGACGCCAAAGGGTATATTTCGATTGATTCTCCGATGGCTCGTGCGTTGCTTAAAAAAGAAGTTGATGATGAATTCAGTGTGAAAACGCCCGATGGTGACAAAGAGTGGTTTGTGAATCGCATTTGCTACTCAGCTGATTAAGGAAGGTTTCACCCACAGTATAAGTCCCGCCTATATATATAGCGGGACTTTTTATTTCTGTTTCTATTGAGCAGGTTCACTAACGAGATAGTTGCTTTCGCTGGCAACTACGGCCCCATACTTGAGGAAGTTCTTACCCAAAATCATGCTGTAATGGAAACGACTCCGATCCTGTAAATTGACGCGAATGTTTTTCTCAAGATGGCCAAGCGATACATGCATTTCGACAACAGGCCGTGTTGTCGCCTCTTCGCCCTTTTTGGCTGTAATCGTCATGTTATCGAGCACTTTACGAGTGAAATCCTGTTTGACACCCTGATCGTTTTCATAGGTAAAGCTCACCATTTGCTGACCATTGCGTTTAAACAACTTGATGTTTTGCGCATTGATGGAGCTGACGTCGGCTCCAGTGTCTAGCTTCACAGGGATACTCATACCTTCGACTAAAGCCTCCTCAATATGCCCGGCTTTAAACAGTGGATAAACATCAAGTAGGTGTTCACTGCGCGTATTGATGAGTACACCATCTTTTGACATTTTCTGGCCGATGACAAAGTAATCTTCTGACTCATTTTCATCTAACACGTCTATCGCATAAGGAAGTTCCACCGGCTCTCCGTAGAGCATGAAGGTACCGAATATCACCGGGCGAATAGAGTCGCCTACCTTGAGTTTTTTGTTGATAGGCTTTGAAAACTGCTTGGCTTCCCCTTCATGGTTGGTCAGATAGTAGGTCACCCAGTCTTTGCCATTCTTATCGAACATCTCGAAACTGCTGACTTTGAGTAGCGGTGTTTTGACCGTTAAAGATGGTTGAGCTTCTAAGATAACGCCATCTAAATCGATAGATTCGCTGCCTGAAACTTGCATTGCCTTAGAGCGAGGGTTGAAGAACTTAGGGCTGCCAGACAGTAAGGATTTTTGTTTGGTATCAACCATAAAGTGTCGATTCAACGTCTCTTTGCCTAATCGCAGTTGAGATCCATATTGACTTCGGTCACTCAAATAGACCAACCAGTATTGAGTCGGTTGATTGGGTGTATCTATTGGTACAAACACCATTGGACGCGGTTTGCCACCGACACTGAGTTGCCTAATGACAGGTAGCGTCAGCGCTTTTTTCTCGTCTTGGCGGTTTTCGATTGTGAAGGTCACCCGTTGAGTCTTCGAGTCTACGTTGACGTCTTTGGCATGCAAAACGCTGTAGTTACTATGGAGTGAGTAGCTAATCTTTTGTTGGATACCTGCGATGGTGACCGTTTCTGCCCGACCGAGAAGCTGGGCCTGTTTTTGCTGTTGTAGATAGTCATATCCAGCAAGAACCCATGCGTTGTTGCTAAGGAAGGTTTTGCCAATCAGAATCGGAGAGGAAAATTGGCTTCGGTCGGTTAAGTTTACCTCCGTCATTACCGTTTTATCTGCAATGGTTAGAGGTAGGGTGACCGTTGGTCGCAAGATTGGCTGCTTCTGAGTTCGGTTTCGAATCACGCTGACACGAGTAATCGGTCTAGTAATTTCTATAGCCTCACCAGTGTATGGGTGAGTGATGGTGAAAGACACGCTGACTTGATAAGGGGCAAACAGCCCTGCATGCCACTTATCATAGTGAACGTTATCAATTGCTGGATGAGCAATGAGTGCTTTCATTAACTTTTGATCGCGCAATTGACTAAAATCTGGATGGCGACTGGACACATGAATATTGGTGGCATGCATTGAGGTGGTATCCGCACCCGTATCAATCTTGCCCGCAAAGGCTATCGTTTTTAGCGGCTCTACATCACTAAGGTAGACACTTTCTACTCGACCCAGCACCAATTTATCCTCAAGAGTGTAAAGAGGATGCTGTGTCGTTGCACTCAGCACGGAATTGAGAGAGCTATTATCCGCGATAGAGAGTGACGAAAAGAAAACGGATAATACAGAAAAGGCCAGCAAGATTTTTTTCATAGTGGTTCCATATATTCATTGTTCGTTCAAAGACTTGAACGAAGTTAGTTCCAATTTTCAAATTTTAGTTCGAATGATAGCAATAGTTCTGACATAACTTTCACACAATTGCCAACCTATCGTTCTAACTATTGCGTAACCTTGCTAGCGGTAGCAAAAAGTGTTGGTTTTTACCTTTGTTACCCCAATATATTAGACGTTTAACTTAGAAAAGAGATTCAACGGATGAGCCAAGCTATCTGTAATTTGATTGCTCAGGAACTCAATGTTCGCCCTGAGCAAGTCACTGCGGCTGTTAACCTGATTGATGATGGTAATACCGTTCCGTTTATCGCGCGTTATCGTAAAGAGGTGACAGGTGGTTTAGATGATACTCAGCTGCGAAACCTAGATAGTCGCTTATCCTATTTGCGTGAGCTAGACGAACGTCGCCAAACTATCCTGAAGTCGATTCAGGATCAGGGAAAAATGACGCCTGAGCTAGAAGCTGAAATACATCAGGCAGATAGTAAAACTCGCCTAGAAGATCTTTACCTGCCGTACAAACCAAAACGTCGCACTAAGGGACAGATTGCGATTGAAGCGGGACTTGAGCCGCTAGCCGATAAACTGTGGAATGAGCCGCAAACCGATCCCGAAGTTGAGGCGGCGGGTTACATCTCTGCCGAGAACGGCATTGAAGATACTAAAGCTGCGTTGGATGGCGCTCGTGCGATCGTGATGGAACGCATTGCAGAAGATGCGAACTTGCTAGAAAAAATTCGTCACCACCTTAACCGCAATGCTGAGTTGGTATCTCGTGTTGTCGCAGGAAAAGAGCAAGAAGGTGAGAAGTTTAAAGACTACTTTGAGCACAATGAAGCCCTAAACAAAGTCCCTTCGCATCGTGCATTGGCGATGTTGCGCGGCCGCAACGAAGGCTTCTTAACCTTGGCGATGAACGCAGATCCGGCGCAAGATGAAGGTGTCCGTCAATCGTATTGTGAGACGATTATTAGTGACCACTATGGTATTTCATTAAGTAGCGCTCCAGCTGATGCTTGGCGCAAACAGGTGATCAGTTGGGCATGGCGCATCAAGGTGTCTATGCATATGGAAACCGAGTTGATGGGCGCGATGAAAGAGCGCGCAGAGATTGAAGCCATCGAAGTGTTTGCTACTAATCTCAAAGACTTGTTAATGGCGGCTCCGGCTGGTCCTCGTGCGACATTGGGCCTTGACCCTGGCTTACGTACTGGCTCCAAAATTGCGGTTGTAGACTCGACTGGTAAAGTCTTGGCGACAGAAACGATTTATCCTCATCCTCCGCAAAAACAGTACGATAAATCGGCGCAAATTGTTGATGCTTTGGTACGTAAATACAATGTTGACTTGATTGCGATTGGCAATGGTACTGCTTCACGTGAAACGGACAGTTTCGTGGCTGATCTTATTAAGCGTGGCAATCTTAAAGTCCAGAAGGTCATGGTCAGCGAAGCGGGCGCTTCGGTTTACTCTGCATCTGAGTTGGCGGCGAATGAATTCCCTAATCTTGATGTTTCATTGCGGGGCGCGGTGTCTATCGCCCGTCGTCTGCAAGACCCGCTTGCTGAGTTAGTGAAAATCGATCCTAAATCTATAGGTGTTGGTCAGTATCAGCATGATGTGAGTCAGTCGATGCTGGCTAAACGACTTGATGCGGTAGTTGAAGACTGTGTGAACGCGGTGGGTGTTGATGTCAATACGGCATCGCCGGCACTTCTTACTCGAGTTGCAGGTCTATCAAGCACTATTGCACAAAACATCGTTGATTATCGTGATGCGAATGGCCGTTTTGAAGCGCGCTCGACCCTTAAAAAAGTGGCACGTTTAGGGCCTAAAGCCTTTGAACAGTGTGCTGGTTTCTTGCGTATTATGGATGGTAAGAACCCGCTTGATGCCTCTTCGGTTCACCCAGAAGCGTATCCAGTCGTTAAAGCCATTGCAGAGAAAAACCAAAAAGATATCAAAGCTCTGATTGGTGACACTCAGTTCCTACGTGGTCTGCATGCGGTGGATTACACCGATGAAAACTTTGGTGTGCCAACGGTTACTGACATCATTAAAGAGCTTGATAAGCCAGGTCGTGACCCTCGTCCAGAGTTTAAGACGGCGACCTTTGCTGATGGCGTTAATGAGGTATCCGACTTAGAGATTGGAATGTTTTTGGAAGGCGTGGTTTCCAACGTGGCTAACTTTGGTGCCTTTGTCGATATCGGTGTTCATCAAGATGGTTTGGTTCATATTTCTGCTTTAACTGACCGTTTTGTCTCTGACCCGCGTGAAGTGGTCAAGGCCGGTGATATTGTTAAAGTGAAGGTCATGGAAGTCGATGTTCAACGCAAACGAATCGCGCTTTCTATGCGTCTCAATGATGAGCCGGGACAAGACAATCGAGCTCAGCGTTCTGCGTCGCCGCGTGGGCAGCAGCGCCAGACACAGGGTAGCCAAAGTCGTCGTGATGAGTCACAGAACAATGCGATGGGTGGTGCGTTTGCCGCAGCCTTTGCCAAAGCCAAACGCTAATTGAGTCACCACAAGTAAGAGAAAAAGCAAATCCCCGCAGTAGAGATACTGGCGGGGATTTTTTCGGCATTACTTAATCGAAGTAAACCTCGATTGAGTACTACAACACCGCAATTACATCAGAAGGTGTATTGGGAGCAACCGCATCGCCGTAATGGAATTTAATTACGGTTCTACGTTTAGCCATTTTCCCTTCTGTTATCGCCGCATCGATTATGCGTTTCGGCAAGCGAAAACGCATGGCGTAGCCTTTACCTTGATGTTCGCTGTAACTGTCTAGCGCCAGCAACTGAAATAGCCTTTCGAGTGTGTCCTTGGGCTCTTCCTGATAGAGCGAAATTGCTTCACCACTTTGTTCCGCCTCATAGCTTGGGTGCTCAGAAGGATCCCATGATGATTGCTTTCGCCGTTTATCGTCCGCTGTTACCTTTCGTTCTGCGTTGCTCTTGGTCAATGCAATCGTAGGAGCAACAGGTTCGCGAACTTTGTTGTCGCGTGCCGCTTGTTCCGTTTGCACATTAACCGATGGGGCGATGAGTGGAACACTTACGTTCGTAGGTGATACGAGCATATTTTATCTCCTCACGCCCAACCTAGAGAGTTGTCACTCCGTTCGGTTAGTCTATTTATCGACCAATTTAGTCAGATGTTTAGCGACGTTTACAATTTGTTGTACAAACCCTATTTTTGGGTGTCTTGAGAAACAAAAAGCAGCACTTGCTGGCAGAAGTTACCCAACTCCGTCATAAAAGGGGCGTGAGAGGAGTCAGAAAAGACATATTGGTCGCTGTGTGGTATTAAGCGCTCCACGTCACTGGCGACTTTGATTGGAACTAATCCATCTAGCCGCCCATATAGGCGAAGAACGGGAATCGTCAGTCGTCCTAGTTCCGCTCGGTAGTCAATGTCTGCTAGGAGTTTGAGCCCAGCCAGCAGCGCATCTGGGTTGGGAGTAGGGCGCGATAACACGGCTTTTTTAAGCTCCTTTACGTCTTGTCTTGCAGATGGACTGCCCATTGCCTGCAATGCCATAAATCGCTCAATAGTAAGTTGAAAATCCTCGACTAGCTGTTCAGTAAAGGCGCTAAGAACATTTGGCTGAATACCTCGCCAAGGACGCTCAGCGGCAAATTTCGGTGAGCTTGCGACAGTGATCAGTTTGGTGACTCGTAGGGGGTGGTTTAGCGCAATATGTGTTGTTAGGAGACCACCTAGTGACCAGCCGATCCAAGTCGCGTGTTGTGGCGCGCTAGCAAGCACTTGCTGGGCAAGATCGTCCATGTTGATGAAGCTGGATTGGTGGCTATGGCCAAACCCTGGTAGGTCAACGACGTGCACGCGATAATGCTTGCTGAGTTCAGTCACGGTTTGTTGCCAAACTGCGCCATTCATTCCCCAGCCATGAATGAGGACGATATCCGCTCCTTCGCCACAACTGTGCCAATATAAAGCTTCGGTTTTGCTCTCAGTCTCTGCCACTTTTTCCATCCCTAAAATCCTTACTCTATCGCCACAATTAGAATGTCATCGTTGTTTGGAGTTGGGGTATGTTAGCGCAAAGGGTAGGAAAATACATCGCGGACCTGTTACCTGTGTATTGTGGTATATGCTCGCTGGAAGTGGACTCGACGACAGAGATTAAAGGTGTCTGTCGACATTGCAGCCAATATTTTGAGCCTTTACCACGTTGTCTGCGTTGTGGTTTGCCTATGGTTACCGAGGCGTTAGCTTGTGGTGAGTGCCTCAAGCGTCCACCCATTTGGCAACGAGTCTATTGCGTCGGAGATTACCAGTTTCCCCTATCCAATTACGTTTATCGCTATAAGTACCGAGGGCAATTTTGGTTGAGTGGTCAATTGTCTTCTATGCTGGCGGCAAGAATTGAACAACCAGCACAACTAGTGACCAGTGTGCCGATGCACTGGCGACGTTATTGGGTGCGCGGCTACAACCAAAGTGATTTGCTGGCGCAGGCGATAGCCCGCAAACTCAACGTATCTTATCAACCTCTTTTTAGGCGATTAAGAGCAACACCACCGCAAGCAGGATTAAGTAGAGTTGAACGAAAAGAGAACTTACTCAATGCGTTTGCTTTGCAAGGTCAACAAGCCCTCACGCAACATGTGGCAATTGTTGATGATGTTCTCACCACAGGTAGTACAGTGTATCATTTATGCAAACTACTGCTTGAAGCCGGAGTCAAAACCGTTGATATTTACTGCATCTGTCGGACTCCTGAACCCGCAAGTTAGCTGAATTTAACTAAAACGCTAGATCTCTCAGCTTTCAGGAGTAGAATGGTCAACTAATAGCCTACAAAATTACTCAGGTATTCGTCGTGTCAAATACAATTACTATTACTGAAACTGCCCAAAAACACTTTGCTAACCTATTGGAACAGCAACCTGACGGCACTAATATTCGTGTATTCGTTGTTAACCCTGGAACCCAGAATGCAGAGTGTGGTGTTTCTTACTGCCCACCTGAAGCCGTTGAAGCTACGGATACTGAGCTAGCTTTTGACGCTTTCTCTGCTTATGTCGATGAGTTAAGTCTTCCATTTCTAGAAGATGCAGAGATCGATTTTGTCACCGACAAAATGGGCTCACAACTTACTCTTAAAGCGCCTAATGCTAAAATGCGCAAAGTCTCTGATGATGCACCGCTCGTTGAGCGTGTCGAGTATGTCATTCAGACACAAGTGAACCCACAGCTTGCTGGCCACGGCGGTCACGTAAATCTTGTTGAGATCACCGAAGATGGCATTGCAATTGTTGCGTTTGGCGGTGGGTGTAATGGTTGTTCAATGGTTGACGTAACACTTAAAGAAGGCATCGAGAAAGAACTGCTACAACAGTTTGAAGGTGAATTGTCTGCCGTACGTGATGCAACGGAACACGATCGTGGTGAGCATTCTTACTACTAATTACGTTATTTAAACCGAATGAAATACATAGGGTTGGCCGTTGAGCTGACCCTTTTTTTTGTTTTCAAAGCGGACTAATTTCTCATATATTAAGAACTTCAATTTTTGCATAGGAGCAAGCTTGTGGCTAAAAGGACTCCACCAGAAATTCTGGCCAAGAATACGGTCGCGCAATCACGATTATTCGCTATTGAAGCGTTAGATCTCCGCTTTAGTAATGGTGAAACGCGCACTTATGAACGAATGAAACCTAGTGGTCGCAATGCTGTGATGATGGTACCTGTGACGGCGCAAGGGGATATTTTACTTGTTCGTGAGTATGCCGCAGGAACTGAGCGTTATGAGCTTGGCTTTCCGAAAGGACTGATTGATGCTGGCGAATCACCGCAACAAGCGGCTGTGCGTGAATTGAAAGAAGAAATAGGTTTTGGTGCTCATAAACTTACTCCTTTAAAAGAGGTGGTGCTTGCCCCATCCTATTTCTCCAGCAAAATGACCCTATTCATTGCAGAGGATCTATACTCAGAGCAATTGGAAGGTGATGAACCTGAACCGTTAGAAGTGGTTCGTTGGCCTTTAGCACAAGCTGAAGAGTTGCTAACGCACCTCGATTTTAGTGAAGCGCGGAGTATTACTGCGTTGTTGCTAGCTCTACAAAGACTAAAACCATAATCAACGCCCCCTCAATTTAGACAACAGGGAAGCAGATACGTAGAGCGCTAAGGATTTTTTATGCCAATAACAGAAGACTATTCGCATCATTTACCTGCAGTGATAGAGATTGCTCGTTCAGCAGGGCAATTGATTCTCGATATTTATGAGAAAAAAGAGTACGAAGAGTACACCAAGAGTGACGAGACGCCTGTTACCAGCGCAGATATCGCCGCACATAAGCTGATTGTAGAGAAACTGTCTGATCTTACCCCTAATATCCCAGTTTTATCAGAAGAGGCGGCAGACATTAGTCTGGAGAAGCGTTCACAGTGGAATTGCTATTGGTTAGTGGATCCACTCGATGGTACACAAGAGTTTATTGCCCGTAGTGGAGACTTTGCGACCATTATTGCGCTGGTGGAGAACCATAAGCCCGTTATGGGAGTGGTTTATGGCCCTGTTTCAGGTGTTACTTATTACGCCTATCAAGGCAAAGGCGCGTGGAAGATCCCGGATCTTAGCGAAAGTGTGCGTATTAAGGCTCATCAACATGACGGTAAGGCGAGTCCAATTGCGATCGCGATTAGTCGCCGTCAGGATATTAACCGTATTACCAATCGAATGAGCAGTAGTTGGAACTATGATTTGATTCCTCTTGGCTCAGCTGCGCTTAAAGCATGTTTAGTTGCTGAAGGGGCTGTGGATTGTTATTTGCGTCTAGGTCCGACGGGTGAATGGGATACAGCGGCCACTCAGTGTATTGTTGAGGAAGCGGGGGGAAGAATTTTAAGTACGCTCCTTGAACCCTTGTCATACAACGAACGAGATACATTAGAGAACCCGAATTTTATCGTGCTAGGTGATGAGAGCCTACCGTGGGATGAGATTTTGCAAGTTAAAGACTAGTTTCAAGCTTCTAGCCGCGAGCTTCGAGAAGGAGAGCTTGATATGATTGCTCTCTACGATAACTTCTCGTAGCTCGTAGCTCGTAGCTCGTAGCTCGTAGCTCGTAGCTCTTCTCTTACGCCTTCGAATACACATCTCTCTCTCCTAACCAGCGATCTATGATTGCGGCGGCATTGTCGGGATAGTTGTCATGAATATGGCGTGCGATACGCTGAACTTCGGGGATTAAGCGTTGATCTCGTACCAAATCGGCAATTTTGAAATTCGCCATTCCTGTCTGTTTGGTCCCGAGTAACTCGCCTGGACCACGTATTTCCAGATCTTTTTGTGCAATCACAAACCCATCGTTGCTTTCTCTGAGCACACCTAAGCGTTTTTGAGCGGTTTTCGATAGTGGTGAGTGATAGAGCAGAACACAGTGGCTTGCGACGCTACCACGTCCAACACGGCCTCTCAACTGGTGAAGTTGGGCCAAACCTAGACGTTCTGGGTTTTCGATAATCATCAAGCTTGAATTTGGCACATCTACACCAACTTCAATGACTGTGGTTGCCACTAACAGATGGAGCTTATTGTCTTTAAAATCCTGCATCACAGCTTGTTTTTCTGCCGGTTTCATTCGTCCATGTACCAAGCCAATTTTTACGTCAGGTAGCTTTCGTTGTAGCTCTTCCGCGGTGTCCGCGGCCGCTTGTGCTTCAAGGACCTCAGACTCATCAATCAGGGTACAGACCCAGTATGCTTGTTTGCCTTCATTGAGACAGGCGTTTCGTACACGATTAATGATGTCATCGCGTTTCGTATCGGGTATCGCTACGGTCTGAATCGGCGTTCTACCTGGAGGCAGTTCATCGATAACTGATGTTTCTAGATCCGCATAAGCGGTCATGGCTAAAGTACGTGGAATAGGTGTAGCCGTCATAATCAACTGATGCGGATAGGCGCCTTGCTTGGCGCCTTTTTCACGCAGTTCAAGCCTCTGGTGAACACCAAAACGGTGTTGCTCATCAATAATCACAAGCGCTAAGTGATCAAATGCCACATGTTCTTGAAACAGAGCGTGGGTACCCACGACCATTTGTGCTTCTCCACTGGCGATCTTAGCCAGTTCAGTTTCTTTGGCTTTGCCTTTTAGTTTTCCTGCTAGCCAGCCGACTTTTATGCCCATCGGTTCCAACCAGTTGGCAAAATTGAGCGCGTGTTGCTCCGCGAGCAGTTCCGTTGGTGCCATTAGCGCAACCTGATAACCGTGCTCAAGTGCGCGTAGTGCGGCAAGGGCAGCAACTAAAGTCTTACCAGACCCAACATCTCCCTGTACCAAGCGCATCATTGGGTGTGCTTTTTCTAAGTCCTGTTCTATTTCTTGTACGACACGTGTTTGAGCATTGGTGGGTGAAAAAGGCAGTTGATCAAGTAATTGCTGTTTGAACTTATTGCTGGCAGGTAAAGGTAGTGCCGCATCCTGCTGTCCTTTACTACGCACAGATAGCATAGAGAGATTCTGTGCCAATAACTCTTCCATAATGAGGCGAATTTGTGCAGGGTGTTTACCTTGGTCAAATTGCTCCAGATCGATACTTGGAGGTGGTCGATGAATGGTGTGAAGTGCTTGAGCTAGCGTTGTTTGATGGTCATAGAGTCCGCTAGGAAGCAGCTCTTGAACAGCGCTTTTATCGAGTAGCTCTAACGCCTGATCCGCTAGGTTACGTAGTGTAATTTGTCTAAGGCCATCTGTAGTCGGGTAGACAGGGGTCAGAGTCTGCTCAACTTCAGCCGTTTGATTGGGTGTATAGAATTTGTAGTCTGGGTGAACAATCTCTAGACCATAACCTCCACGCTTAATTTCTCCATAGGCGTGAACCATCTTGCCTTGGCTAAAGTTGTTCTTCATCGCCGCAGTGAAATTAAAGAAGCGCAGGGTGATTGTGCCGTTTCCATCACTTATTTTGACCGTTAACATTTTCCGTTTCCCAAACAGTGTATCAACACTCATCACGGTTCCTTGCACTGCTGCCCATAGGCCTGCATGCAATTTAACGATGGGATAGATTCGGGTGCGATCTTCATAACGCAAAGGTAAATGAAAAAGCAGATCTTGGACGGAGTTGAGCCCTATTTTAGCAAGCTTTTCTGCGACTTTGGCACCGACGCCAGTCAGTGAAGTCAGGGGAATGGCAGATAAGAGTTGGGACATAACTAAGCTCGCTAAGTTATTCAATCGGTTAGTAAGGCTATCAGCATTAATAGTTAACCATTGGACTGTGTTTTTGTACAGGAAAAAATGAAGGGCGAAGATCGGGCTGCGCCCTGAGAGAATCGAGATCGGACTTCGTCCTTCGAAAGGAGCTTGTGGTGAGTGAGTCGAAAATTGCAGGCAGCGTCGGCTAATCTTTTAGTCTAATTATCTGAATTTAAAGGAAAAGGGCTGGTATGCAATGTCAACCCTCCCAAGATTTTCTCGCTACTCGCTACTTCTTCTGCATTTCCTTCCACCACTCGTCATCTGCGACAATTTGCCCTTGGTCATCAAGAGGCGGGTAAGGCAATTTCTTTCGTTTGGCTACTTTCGCGAGCACAGGGTGGCCGCGTTCAAACAGCAGGCGGTTGATGGTTTCTTCAGGAACGGAACTGATTTCATTGTCATACATACCCGCGGCTTGGCGTTGGCGTTGTGCTTCATAGAGAATGACGGCACTAGCGACAGATACGTTGAGTGACTGAACCATACCAACCATAGGGATGATGATGTCTTGGTCGGCCATTTTCTTAGCTTGCTCAGAAGCACCTACTTTCTCACTGCCCAGAATGATGGCGGTTGGCTTGGTGTAATCAATGTCACGGAAGTCGACCGCTGATTCGGACAGATTGGTCACCAGAACCTGCATTCCTTGAGATTTAAGCTCGCTGATTGCTTGCTCGATTGAATCATGGGTTTCGACATCTACCCAGTTACGTGCACCTGCTGAAGTATGGCTAAGTGTTCGCATTTTGTTTGGCCAGACAGCATGTATCTTATGAATGCCCGTCGCATCTGCGGTTCGAATAATCGCTGAGACGTTATTGGGCTTATGGACTTCTTCAAGGCACAGAGTCAGGTCAGACTGACGAGCTTTAAGTACTTGTTGGATGCGGTTGTAGCGTTCTAAATTCATAATCTTATACAAAACAAAAGCCCTTGAAACGGTGATTTCAAGGGCAGTGGATAATCAAATCGGAGTCTTAGTTCTTACGTCGACGAACTTTAAGCGTCTGCGGCATCGCTTTTATCTTACGCATAATTCCTGCAAGATGGACGCGATCTTTGGTCGTGAGCAATACCGTGACTGTATACAAGCGACCATCTCGTTCTTCTGTCGACAGACCATGAATGTTTGAGCCGGTCTTAGAGATAACGTTGGTCAGCTCTGCCAATGCGCCTTGACGATTTTGTACGTCTACCGTCACTTCGGTAATGAACTCTTTATCGTAATCTTTCGACCACTCAACAGCCATGTACTTGTCAGGCTCTTTTTGATATCCACGTACGTTAGGACACATTTCACGGTGAACCACGAGGCCGCGACCAGGTGATACGTGAGCAATAATGTGATCATCTGGGATAGGGTGACAACAGTTGGCAAAGGTGAGCAAGATGCCTTCAGCTCCACGGATTGGCAGCTTTTTCTTGTTGCCATTATTGCCATTATCAACTTCA
Source organism: Vibrio sp. M260112 (assembly GCF_036533775.1). Taxonomy (NCBI): domain Bacteria; kingdom Pseudomonadati; phylum Pseudomonadota; class Gammaproteobacteria; order Vibrionales; family Vibrionaceae; genus Vibrio; species Vibrio sp. M260112. The sequence continues at coordinate 39,190 of NZ_JATABH010000008.1, forward strand.
GTAAGTTCATCGGCATCGCCTAACAGTCGACGGGCAATAACGATACTCATCAGTTCACCCAGACCAATATCAGCAAGCAAATCTTCAATTGTTGCGATTTTTAGGTCACCGAGAACATGAGCGATGTTCTCTTCGCTTACATCCGATAGAGAGCGTTCACCAAGAGCGTGGTTTAGTAAACGACGACCAAGCGTAATCGACTCTTCACGGCGCATGGTTTTAAGAACCTGACGGATCTTAGTGCGAGCACGCGAGGTAACAACATAGTTGAGCCAAGCTGCGTTAGGGCGAGCGCCCGGAGCACTGATGATCTCGATAGTCTGACCGTTTTTCAGCGATTTACTAAGCGGGTATGGATTGCGATCGACACGTGCACCAACACAGGTATTACCTACATCAGTGTGTACCGCGTAAGCAAAGTCTACCGCAGTTGCGCCAACAGGAAGTTCGACAATACGGCCTTTCGGCGTAAAGACGTAAATCTCATCAGGGAACAGATCAGATTTGACGTTTTCAATGAACTCAAATGAGTTGCCGGCGCTTTGTTGTAGCTCCAGTAGGCTTTGCATCCAACGTTGAGCTTTCACTTGAGCAGTAGTGCCAGTGCGCTCTCCGTTACCTTTGTATGACCAGTGGGCTGCGACACCTTTGTCCGCCATTTGATCCATATCTTCGGTACGGATTTGTACTTCTACGGGTACCCCATGAGGGCCAACCATAGAGGTATGAATGGATTGGTAGCCATTCGCCTTTGGTACCGCGATGTAGTCTTTCATACGCCCTGGACGTGGCTTGTAAAGACTGTGTACCTGACCTAGCACTCGGTAGCAGGTATCTGCATCTTCAACGACAACACGGAAAGCGTAGATGTCCATAATGGTATGGAATCGTTGCTCTTTGGTCTTCATCTTGTTGTAGATGGAGAAGAGGTTTTTCTCTCGACCAAATACACGTGCGTTCAGACCTACCTCTTCGAGGCGACCTTCAATCTCATCGTGGATGCGCTGAATCATCTCTTTACGGTTACCACGAGCCGATTTTACTACCTCTTTTAGTACGCGATAGCGATTAGGGTAGAGGGCTTCAAAACCAAGTTCTTCGAGTTCAGTTTTGATGTTGTGGATACCAAGGCGGTGTGCCAATGGAGAGTAGATCTCAAGAGTCTCACGTGCGATGCGGCGCTTTTTGTCTGGGCGAAGTGCGCCCAAAGTGCGCATATTGTGTGTGCGGTCAGCGAGTTTGATGAGAATAACGCGAATGTCTTGCACCATGGCAAGCACCATCTTGCGGAAGTTTTCAGCCTGAGCTTCCTTGCGATCGCGAAACTTGAGCTTATCAAGCTTAGAAACGCCATCCACGAGCTCCGCAACCGTAGTACCAAATTGAGACTCTAACTCTTCTTTGGAGACTTCAGTGTCTTCAATGACATCATGTAGCAGAGCGGCTTGTAGCGTCTCGATGTCTAGGCGCATTTCAGCCAGAATACGAGCAACAGCAACAGGGTGGATGATATATGGTTCACCGCTAGAGCGGGTTTGCCCTTCATGGGCGTCTTTCGCTACCACATAAGATTGACGCAGAGCCTCAATTTGAGGCTCTGTTAGATATTCTTGGGCAACGTCTTTGAGGCTATCAAATAGATACAAATTTTAGGCCCGGAAGATAGTTGTTATAGAGAAGCGTTAATTAACGGCTGTGAGCGATGCTGCTAACAGCGGCTAGTTCAGCGGCTTCTTGCTCTTGCTGCTCTTGACGCTCACGTGCATCAAGGATCTCTTTAGTGATAAGACCTTCTTCGATCTCGCGCAGAGCGATAACCGTTTGCTTATCATTCTCTTCTGGCACTAGTGAATCTTTGCCACCAGTTTGCATTTGACGAGCGCGGCGTGCCGCAATTAGAACTAGGTCGAAACGGTTGCCTACTTTTTCAACAGCGTCTTGAACAGTTACGCGTGCCATGAGAACTCCAAATTAGTTAACTTAAATTTTGAATGACGAGAAATTATACAGGGAGAGTGGCTTAGATGCTAGTCACTAGTTACGAGCCACTGGTTTGTTGAAACTCTCGCCTATTGGTTAATGGAACTATTATCTTTTCGAAACTCGAAACTCGAAGTTCGAAACTACAACTTATTCAGCTAAAAGAGCATCCAGCATGCCTTTATATTTATCAGCTTGCTTGTCTTGCTTCAATCTTTCTGCGCGAATGATGGCCTTAAAATCCATTAGTGCGTTGTCGAAATCGTCATTAACGATCACGTAGTCGTACTCACTATAATGTGAAATTTCAGACTTTGCTTCTGCCATACGCTTGGCAATCACAGCATCGCTGTCTTGACCACGCGCGTTAAGGCGACGCTCTAGTTCACCATTTGATGGTGGCAGGATAAATAGGCTTTTTGCCAATGGCATTTGTTCACGGATCTGACGAGCACCTTGCCAGTCAATATCTAGAAAAACATCGATGCCTTTTTTTAGGTTGTCTTCAATCCAAACGCGAGAGGTGCCGTAGTAGTTCCCGAATACTTCTGCATATTCTAGAAACTCACCTTTTTCAATCAGCTCTTCAAAGAGCTCTTTTTGTACAAAGTGATAGTGGACACCATCTTGCTCACCTGGACGCATACCTCGAGTTGTATGTGATACCGACACTTTCATCGCGTAGGTTGGGTTGGTTTCTAGCATGGCCGAAATCAGACTAGATTTTCCCGCACCGCTTGGTGCAGATACGATATAGAGAGTGCCTTTACCCATAGGGACGATTCCATATTTGGTTTGATGACCGTCAGTATCTAATGACTGACATATTAAAGATAGCACTGACCCACTAAAACACCGAAGTGGTTAAATTTAGGCCAGAAAAATGGAGGCGAAGAGTAGCATAATCTATCATTCAGAAACAAGTGTCTGGGCCTTTGGGCTTCCTTTGTCACTCTTGGCGGTTAGTCCGGCTGATATTACGTATTTTCTTGTTGCGGGGATATTTCTTATGAGCTGTGCATGGTTGTATTGCTTATGGTTCGGAATATTCCTGTAGGCTTAATCTTATTTACTGAACTTGGAGTGATTTTGCTTCATATCTCTACTTAATTAAGTTGTTTGTCAGTAATTAGGCTGTGAATATTTATCGCCAATGTGGGTGAACAACAAAGTACATCAAGCCCAATCATCAAGGTCGTTGCTATCGCGTTCCTTTCGGTCTACCTTCTCTGTTATCGCTCATATTTCACTAGTTATTGATATTAAGTGTTAAGAGTGATGTTACGTGATATGAAAAAGAGCCTTCACTGCTTTCTATGCCTAAGTGCTTTGTTATTACAAGGCTGCTTAGATCAATCGGAGCAAGAACAGAGAGGTGTCAACCAGTCTCCTGTCGCTAGAGACTATACCCATCAACAACAATTGAAATACGGACAACCAGTATCTATCGATCCAAATTCAGTCGGGAGTGATACAGATGGGGATAACTTGCAGTTTGCATCGCTTGAAGCCGGGGATGGTGTTTCGATTAGCATCGCTGGCAATGGCAGTGCCAGAATTACTCTTCTATCTCCGGGGACACATAAGGTTTCCTTTACCTTGAGTGATGGGAAGTCCGAGTCCCGATCAGCGAATCTCACTTTCTCAAGTAATGGCGTTGATATCCAGCAAGCTCATCGGTTTTTTTTACAGTCCACCTTTGGCCCCACTCAAGAAGATATAGAAAATGCCACTCAACTTCAGCCATTAGATTGGATAGAGGCGCAGTTTGAACTGCCAGCAACGCTCCATTCACCGTTAACCCCTAATTGGGAACATGAAGAGCGTAATGACGCATGGTTTAAGTTAAGCCTTTATGCGCCAGACCAATTACGTCAGCGAGTCGCATTTGCTTTAAGTGAGATGTTTGTGGTCTCACAGTTTGGAGTGTTAGCAAAACGACCAGCTGCAGCAATCTCGTATTACGATGCCTTGGTTGAGGGGGCATTTGGTAACTATCGAGATCTGCTCGAAACGGTTTCTCTGCACCCTGCGATGGGGCTTTATCTTACACTGGTTAACAGTCGTAAGATGAATGAGGCGAAGGGCTCTATGCCTGACGAAAACTATGCTCGTGAAGTGATGCAGCTATTTAGTATTGGTCTATATGAGCTGAACTCGGATGGCACACTACAGAGAGATAGCGAGGGGAACACCATCCCAACCTACACTCAAAAAGATATCCTAAATGTCGCCCGTGTATTTACAGGTTGGCGAATGGGCGCAAACCATACCGTTCCCATGGTAGCAGAGCCCACCCACCACGATACAGGTAGAAAGCAGGTGTTGGGTCATTCGTTTGCTGCTGAGCAAACCGCCTTAGAAGATATGCGTCAGATGCTGGATATACTGTTTGAGCATTCCAACACGCCTGTTTTTTTTGCCAAGCACATGATCCAGAGGTTAGTCACATCGAATCCTTCTCCCGCCTATGTTGAAAGGGTTGCTGGGGCATTTATTGATAATGGCAAAGGAGTACGTGGAGACATCAAAGCGGTTGTCAAAGCCACTTTATTAGATGAAGAAGCCCTAGGTGTTTCTGATGTGGCGCAGCCGATTAAATTCAAAGAGCCAATCGTTGCTATTCTCAACCTGTATCGCGCTAACCTGAGTTTATCGAACGATCCCACAGTGAGCTTGACTTCATTGACTGACTATCCAGCTGTTAGTGGTAGTAAATATGCCTACAACCCCGCGGGTCAAGGACCATTGCGTTCGCCATCAGTGTTTAACTTCTTTTCTCCTGACTATCAGATTGGCACAGAGCGTAAATTGTCCCCAGAAGCTGAGCTTCTTACTTGGTCAACATATAGCACTACCTATAACTATATGCGCAAATATATCAGGGGCAAAAACGTGACTGGCCAGCCTGATCTTAGCTACTTTACTCAGCATTTCGATGACCCGGATAAGTTAATTAAAGCCATTGGCGATCTCTATTTTGGTAACAGTATTGAACCTGTCCTTGAGGCTGAACTTCGAACAACTATTCAGGATGGTGTCAATGCGTCTAGTTATGACTTTTACGCAGAAAGGTTGGCAGAGCTGGTTGTGAGTTCCGAAGAGTTTTTTATACAGGATTAATGTTATGTCGCTATCAAGAAGAACCTTTATCAAGGGCCTAGGCGCAACAACTATGGTGTCTCAGTTTGGTTGGGCTACACCATCGGTGAACTTAAATGACTATCGAGCATTAGTGTGTGTTTTCCTCAGTGGTGGTAATGATGGCTTTAATACAATTATTCCGATGGACGATGCTCATTATTCTGAGTACGCATCGATAAGAGAGTCGATCAAAATCGAAAAAAATGACTTACTGCCAACCAATCTAACTTGTTTTGATAATGATGGTATGGAAGTTCAGTTGGGTCTTCATCCCGCAATGACTGGGATACAAGAGTTATCTAATCGAGGCTATGTTAACGCTGTGATTAATTGTGGAGTGCTCAAGCAACCAATGGAGCGAGGGGACAATGGTAGCGAACCGAGCATGTTGTTCTCGCATAACTCCCAATCTCAAGAGTGGTTAAGAGGGAATGCTGCTGATCGGGCACTGCCGAGTGGTTGGGGGGCGCGCTTAATGCAGCAGCTACTATTAACCAGTAATCATTCGCCACTATACAGTTTCTCGGGTAACTCTCGATTGTTTCGTGGTGGCATCAAATCGAATAGTTTATCTCCCTCCGGTGCTAAAGGTATGACAATGCACCGCAGAACATTAGAGCAGTTTAAAAACACTTTAGACAATCCACGTCCTGAATATTTTAGAGAGTATATGCGTGGTTTGATGCGTGATAGTGTTTACGCTAGTGAGCAGCTCAACGCTATTTTAGAGGTAGAGTCGCCGGATCCTTATGGGGCATTGCGGTTAGATACTGAAAACTCACTGAGTTTGCAGTTGGATGCGGTGGTTAAGTTTATCGATAGCAGGGTCGTTTTAGGTCAGAACCGCCAGATCTATTACGTCAATCTTGGAGGCTTTGATACCCACGCGAATCAGGTGAGTGATCACCATATTTTGCTGGAGAACTTCAGCCGCGCGATGAAGAACTTTTACGATATATTGGATGCGAAGGGGCTAGCTACACAAGTTACCAGTGTCACTATGTCAGATTTTGGCCGCCGTATTGTCCCGAATCATACGGGAACTGATCATGGCTGGGGCAACAATCACTTTATTATTGGAGGCGCACCTTTTACATCGAATACGACAGGAGTGTGGCCATCATTAGTTCCAGGCAGCCGAGATGATTTTTCAACCGGGCGTTTAATACCAACTACGTCTGTTGATCAAATTGGCGCGACTATGGCCCAGTGGCTTGGTGTTCAAGACTCCCAGTTAACAGCGGTATTTCCAAATTTAGATAAATTCACTCCATCGATACTCTCTTTGTTCGCTTGATAGAGAGAAGACCTATCCAAAGCTAAGGCAAAAATCGACTAAAGGATGAGCGGAATCTAACCTCTTTTGGTACTTCGCGTGATAAACTACTTATTGAATTAATGTCTTATCGAGAAAAGAGGTTATGCCTTCCAATCTACCTAAATCTTTCAGTAAACCATTTCTCAAGAGTTTTCACGTTTTAGAAGCTGTCCTCTTGATTGCGATAACGTTAGCGACCTTGTTTGCTATGGTGGAAGAGTTTGTTCATGTCTTTACTGAGAAACGTGTTTTACTGACAGACATTCTATTGATGTTCATCTATCTAGAAGTACTGGCGATGGTGAAACAATTCGTGATGAACGGTAAGATTCCTGTACGCTATCCTATATACATTGCTATGATGGCAATAGCTCGTTACATCACATTAGGTATGAAGGAGCTTGATGCGACTCTCGTTGTTTGGCTTTCTATTGCTGCATTTATTCTAGCCGCTGCCACTTTAGTGATTCGAGTTGGTCATCACTATTGGCCTTATGTTGATCACACGACAGAAAAGAAGGATGAGTAGACACTAATCCACTTCTTCATCTCTTGTATCTTCAGGCTAGGAGCAAACATCTATGCTTCTAGCTTTGTGAAAGCGTAAGTCTCAGGTTACGTTTTTGCTTCCTTAAGATCTCAAAAAAGCTAAATTTTTGTATGTAAATATAAAAAAATCGCATGTTTCACATATGAGACATTTCTTATGTCCTAATCTGCCGTCACACAATTTGCTGCCGCTACACCAATAGTTTAATTTAGTGGTGGTACGACGTTCTTTAAAGTATATTTTCACGATAGACTCTCAGACTGTGAGCTAGACTTAGTCTGATCGTCAAGGTTCGGTTGTTATGTGTTTACAAATGCACCACACGCATTTCCACTACTGTTTAGAGACGATGTATGCCTTCTACTACCTTCCTATATTGGATTGGAAATCAGCCTCAGCAAACCACTGAGTTTGATCAAATTGTTTATGTTGAATCCTTAGAGCAACTGCCGGAGAAGATTGGCGGAGCAGTCTGTTTTGACTTCACCGAACCTGACAAATTAGATGATGCCATCAAGACGTTTTATCACAACCGCTGGCGTTGGTCTTGGTCGCTATTTACTACACAGAAAACGTCGTTCTCTGACTGTACAACAGATGGGCTCTTTGAGCCCGATCTTTGGACCTCGGTTACGAAAGAGGCCGAACGACGGTTATCTATGACGGCTGACATTGAGCTGCTTGATCCACTAATAGGTTGGTTGAGTTTAAATCGAGAGCGTAAGGTGTTGTGTAATAAGGATGTTCACTCAACTTCACTTTATCGCTACCCGATTATTGAAGCGCTGTACCCTGAATTAGAGTCAACGTATCGATTTGTTTTAGCAGAAAAAAATCGAAGTATTCTTGACGCGGAACAGTTGGTAGATCGTATCCGAGTTTGCTCAACGTGTAATAGTGGCCATCTCAATTATGTCGATGTGTGCCCAAGTTGTTCTAGTATTGATATTGAATCACAAAGCTCTTTGCACTGTTTTACATGCGGGCATGTTGATGATCAGCAGAGTTTTCTTCGTCGTGGGAAGCTTGAGTGTCCGAAATGTATGACTCAATTGCGCCACATAGGGGTGGATTACGACAGACCGTTAGAAAATCATAAGTGTAACAGCTGTTCCAACCTTTTCGTTGAAGCGGCAACCTTAACCCAGTGCATGAGCTGTGATAGCAAAGTACCAGTCAATGAACTTGTCGTAAGAAAAATATATCAGTATCGGTTAGGTGAGGCGGGAGAATATATTTTTAAACATGGAAAATCTCAGCAGGCACCTCAGTTATCGATCAAAGGCAAAGTTGAAAGTGGCTATTTCCAAAACCTACTGAGCTGGGTGAATAAAGTGGCGATACGTCATAAGGAAGAACATCTGTTGCTGGCCCTCTATCTTCCTTCCCTTGGCGACTACGGTAAACAATATGGAGATGCAAAGTTATTTGCATTGATAGAGCAGATCACTACGCGCTTGAGCAGCCTTTTCCGCGACACGGACATTTGCTGTCAGTACAAGCAGGATGTATTGCTAGTATTGATGCCAAATACGACAAAGCAGAGCTTATCCGCTCTTCAATCAAAGCTTTCAGAGTTGAGTGAGTTGATTGAGGAAGACGATTTTGAGATGAATGTGCATGTAAGAAGTATTCCCGAGCCTGAGTTAAGTGTTGATGTTGAGCATTGGTTAGAGACCTTACTGAGAGATATCTATGCTGCAGGATAGTTTAGTTCTACTTGACTACCTCAAGGGAATGCTACTGCATAATCAAGAGCTTTGGTTACTGATTTTTCCTCTGATGATTGTTATCGAGTTGCCACTCTATCTATTGGTTTTAACTGGAATTTTCCGTTGGGCATATCGTCCTCAGCCTCCGGAGCCAACATCGTTCCCATCAGTGAGCTTTGTGATTACGTGCTACGGTGAAGGGGAAGCTATTGGTATTACCATAGATACTTTGGCTGAACAGGTTTATCCAGGTTTAATCGAAATACTGGCCGTAGTTGATGGCGCTGTACAAAATCGGGATACCTATCAGGCAGCGGTAGATGGAGTGAAGCGTCATGCTGGTCGGCATAACAGAATTGTTCGAGTTGTACCTAAATGGCAGCGTGGTGGGCGTGTCTCGACACTGAATGCGGGACTATCGGTGGCCTGCGGAGAAATCGTGATAAATGTCGATGGCGACACTTCATTTGATAACGACATGGTCTTTACCATGATGAAACAATTTAACTCATCAAACGTTATTGCGAGTGGCGGTGCGTTGCGTGTGCGAAATCACGATAAAAACCTGCTGACGAAAATGCAATCACTGGAATACATGCTCTCCATGCAAGCTGGTAAAACAGGAATGGCTAAATGGGGAGTTTTGAACAATATATCTGGTGCGTTTGGCGCGTTCCGTAAGAACATACTTCGTCAAGTGGGGGGATGGGATACCCATACCGCGGAAGATCTCGATTTAACCATGCGCCTTAAACAGTATAAGCGTCGATACCCACAAAACCAGTTGGCGTTTGCTACCCAAGCAATAGGGCATACAGATGTTCCAGACACCCTAAAAGGCTTAGTTCTGCAGAGATTGAGATGGGATGGTGACTTATTGTTTCTCTTTCTTCGTAAGCACAAGCAGGGTTTAACACCTGCGTTGCTTGGGTGGGGGAACTTTATTTTCACTTTAGCCTACGGCGTTATTCAAAATGTTCTTCTACCTCTTCTGGTGGTGTTTTTTACGCTGTTTATGATCGTCAGTTACCCATTGCCGTTTGTTATCGCGTTGACGCTGATGCTTTATTGCGTCTACCTGTTTTTATCGTCGTTACTATTTATCGTTTACATAGGCCTGATTTCAGAGCGAAAGATTCAGGACTTAAAGGATGCAAAATGGTTATTGATTTACCCAATATATCAATACTGTATGCGCTTGATTACTGCATTCTCAATGATCAATGAAGTTATAAGACGAAGCCATGAAGAGTCGAGTATGGCACCTTGGTGGGTGCTGAAAAAAGGTAAAAGATTTTAGTATGAAAGTGAATTTTCATTTAGAAAAGAAGGACAAACCACAGTCCGAAAATGGTATTAAAGTAGTCTATGGTCAAGCAAAGCGAGGAGGCTATCGTGTACGTTGGTATTTGATACTAGCGATAGTGGTCAGCCCTTTGCTAGCGATGGCGTATTATTTATTTCGTACTCAAGTTTTAGTTATTGCTCCAGCAATCCTTACCACTAGTCCCGTAACGATAAATGCCCCTCACCCAAGTGTGGTTGGCCCAATACCATCGATGGTGGGTAAAGCCGTGTTGGAAACAGAAACGCTGGTGTTACTAGACAACGATACTTTAGAGCAGCAGATCGACTTTATTCAACAGGAGTTACTTAAACTGCCACATCGGATCAACGACCAAGTGAAGAGCTTACATCTGCAAGCGATAAAAGAGTCGAAAGAAAGCTTGGAGAAAGTGAATGAAATCCGAGAGAAATATGCAACGTATCGTGCTAAGGGCCAAGTTTCTGATGTCGATTATGCTTCAATTATAAGCACTTACAATGCTCTAAATAGTCAACTCAATAATCAAAAGATTGCTTATGAAGAGGCAAAAAGCAAGCAAGCGGAGAGTGATTTGGCTGGTCCTGTCGCGGTCACATATCGTTCTTTAATGAAAGAAATGGTGGTATTGCGAGCAACTCAGAATAATTTGACGATAAAAGCCCCTTTTACTGGGCGCGTGATTGATGTGCATGTGCGTGAAGGAGAACAGGTGGATGTAGGAGACCCTTTGGTCACAGTATCTAAAAACATAACGCCAACGATCACCGCTTTCCTTGATCCAAAATTTCTTAAACACAGTCATTTAGGGAATAAAGCAACAGTCAAATTCCCTGATGGCAAAAAGTATCAAGCCACCGTTTCTAGTGCTGTAGAAGTTGTGAATAAACTACCGCCAGAGCTACAAAGTCCGTTTGAAGGCCAACCTGCTTATCTTAAAGTCACCTTAAGTTTTGATGAGAAACTAGAAGAGAAGCGTTGGATAGAAGGTGTAGAGGTTGAAGTCATATTTTAAATACTCTGATCGGCTTTGATGCGTAATTCGAGGCAACTAAATCAGACACTTACGATCTGAGTTGTGTGTGAAGTGATTCGTTGAATTAAAAGGCCCTAACATCTGCAAACCGATATGGACGGGAAAATAAAAAAGCCCTGTATTTACAAGCAAATAACAGGGCTTTTAAGACATTCTTGGACGGGTAGCTTGCTACCCAAGAATCTATTCGATGTTTTGGATCTGTTCGTTGAGTGTTTATTTTTTATTGTTTAAAAACAGTTTGTTAAAATTTATTTTGTGCTTTTGTGACGGTTTTACTACCCAATCTACTACCCGTTTGGTCTGGAGTAAGGGGGGAGATGTCACCAATTTACTTTTTATGTTCCTTTTCATCACTACCAATTTTACTTTATAAAATATCAGCATGATTAAAGCGTTATAAAACAATCTCTCAGTAGATCTCGTTCGCCTTTTGGTACGCCAGCTTTTTGTGCCAGATCTTCCCATCCTGAAACAGCATCAATGATTTGTTGATAAATTTCACGCGCTCTTTGTTCATCAATTTGAAAGTAATCTGCAACTTCAAATGCAAGAGCGACATCAAGAGCATTACTCGTGTCATCGATATTTAGGTGTAGGCCAGTAGCGTGTAGCGTAGGATTAATATCATAAGCTGGAGACAGTCGCCATCCTGTGGGTTCAAGAATAAAGCCATGATTTCTTAAATGATCATCACTATTTGATACCATAATATTGAATACTATACGTCTCCAGAGTTGTTCTAAATCCGCTTGGGTATTCGAACCGTGCTGTATTAGGAACTCAGCGATCTCTAGATAGCTTGCACCGTCATCGTGACCATCAAAGTACTCTAGTTGAGTCATCGCAGAACTAAAATGCAGTCTCTTACCATCTTTTGTTCTATCAAACCGTTCGGTTAAGAAGATATGATGATGTCCGATGGCTTCAGCTTTTGACTCTGCCATATTGATACCAGCCTTTAAAGCCATCTGATACACGATGAACTCCCATAATCCGATATCGTACTCGTCATAACGGCTAGGGAATTTGGCTAACCATAAGCTTTGATCCACATCTCTAATTGATGCTTTAGGGCGGGCTCCTCCTAAGGATGAGCCTGGAGATATCAGCATATTTAGCCATTTCAGGTAATCAGGATTATCTAAATCGGGAGTATTTTCAATTCCATTTGCAGCCTGTTGTAACTCTGGAAGGCAAGTGATTGCAGGTGCTGCTAGATCATCATTATTATCTAAGAAAGCACCATCTTTGGATGTGCGAAAGCGTAGAGCTCCCATTCGAAATGAATCATGCACCCCTAAAAGATAGTCGCTTTCAAATAATTTACGAGCTCGACGTTTTTCGTTTCGAGCGTAAACAGCCTCTCTCCGTTGCATTAAGAGACGACCCCATCGGTCTGGACAAGAGTCTAAAAATACTTTGAAATTTCTATCGTCTTCCGCATGTTGCTCTCCAATATATAGTTGTAGAGATGGGTCAATTTGACGTACATAGTCGGAGGTTAACCAGTCTTCATCGTAGCTAAAACTGAAATGCTCTTTTCCTCTGATTTCAGAAGAGCGCAATACACCGACGAGCATAGGGTCTGTTGATTCAATCCAATCAGCGTAAACGTAGATTTCCATATGTAAGGCTCTTATCACTTTTTCTTTAGTAATTCAATATCTTGGAGCTTTCTTCCTAACTCATCATCAAAGGCGACTTTGGCGATGTCATCCAATAAACCGAGAACTGAAAGTACATTGACATAGTGCCCGAGAGATACGGATGGATCTCCTTTGGTTATTTTTCGTAGTGTGGGCTTAGATATGCCAGTTCTGTTGTGCATCATATCTTGAGTTATTCCACGTCGCTTCATTGCTAACGTTATATTTTCCCCTAACGTACTTAAGACAGCCTGAGTCTTGGGGAAGATAACCGCAGTACGTTTAGCTTTAGCATTTTGATTCTTCATAGTGACACTAAATTTTCATTAAGTGTGATTTTATGAAATTATAGTTTCATTTTGTTGAAAGTCAAAAGATGTGCGTTATTGTCGGTGAGCGCTTTAGTGAAACTATATTTTTAATTTTTCACTTATAGTGAAACTATAGTTTCTTTTTAGATAGGATGCTTACCTCAAAACTTTAAACACTTGCTGCAAAACGACAGTGGGAATTGGTTGTTCAGCTTTCCATATGAGCTTTTTCAAGTCTAAGCGCAATCTATGAAGATACTCCATTAGCTTAAAATGTTCTTCCATCGTGAAAATACGGAGATGTGAGTCGATGGTTTTCTTATCTTCAGTACGCACCTGTCTATTATCTGGGTGAGTGACATCTATGAGAAATTCGCTGGCAAACTTCTGTGTGAGTTGTATAAAACTACGCAAACTGAGTTTGCCTTTGGGGGTAACTTTGGTATGAAAGCGAAGATAACCCCAGTCCTCTAACATGTCGATTAAATCAGAAAGTCGTCGAACGCTCATGTTGAGGTGTGTGGATAAAGTGGTTTTAGTTATTCCTAACCCGAGGTTGTAAGTGTCTACCTGACTGGCAAGGTACATGCAAACCAATATTGCCCCTTCTGCTTTTTCGTATCCTAATTGGAGCTCGCTTTTCCAAAATGTTTGGATGATTTTGTCATGGTTAATTTTCTTACCATCGAGAGAGTGAATTGGAAGATGACTGCGAGCAATGGGAGAAAAGGGCAAAAATATGATCGTTTTTTGCTCGGCTAAAAATGGGCACGATTCATACAGTTGTGTTTTAGCGAGCTCATCAATATTGTCAATTTTTGCTAGGTCGAGGAAATCTTTCTCCCTCGTGTTCTTCGTACGAACTAGTCTGTTATTTTTTTCATCATAAATACAAAAACTCTTTTTGACATCATACATATTTATAATGTTGATGATTTTTACATCGGATTCTTGCTGTTGTGATGTGCTTTCAGTTTGTATCGCTTTTTGTGAGATACATGAGTTTTCGGGTTGGTTTGAAGTCATCATTATAAGAGTCTCTTCCTATATGGTAGTTAGTATAATCCGACGTTTTAAGGCTGATTTGGATAAATGGCATCATCACTTTTTATGTGAGTGAATTCCAGAAGTAAAAATGCATGAGCCGTGATTTTTGATAAAAAATGAAGGTTAGCTGGTTGGATTTAGCCGATGTGAAGGCTCAGTAATCATCAAAAAATAGGGGGTGAGTAAATCGAGGTGGATCGGTAATTAATAATATATATACCCATCTACTAACCTAATCCTAGGCCTAAGCCAATTACCTCATCACACGATATCTTGGTAGGGGGATTGGTTCCCCTACCCAAAGAGAGACTTAGAAAATAACGTCACTCTCAGTACCTATGTCATTAACAAAACATAGGTCACCATCATGTCTAAGAATCTAACCATCACACACGAATCCACTTTCAACGGAAACAAGGTATACATCGACAAGGAGGGTTTGGTCGTTGAATACCTAGAAGGAATAGACTCAGTCATTGAGAAAGCTCTAGAGCAATACGCGAGACTTTTTATCGTTCGAGTGGACCTTAACTTACCAACAGACTTTAGAGGGGATGATTCAGCAGTGATGACTCGTTTCTTCCGCTCTTTGAAATCTCAGGTAGCGGCATATCGAAGACGTAGTGCTCGCCTAAATCGCAAACCCTATCGAGAGACTACTATTCGTTATGTGTGGGCTAAAGAATGTGATACCTCAACGAGCAGTCATTACCACGTTGCGCTTATCTTTGACCGGAATATCTTTCGCTCTCTGGGGGATTTTGGAGAGTATCAGCAAAGTTTGGCTAACCGTATTCGTAATGCATGGAAGCGTTCAGTGGAAGCCATGTACTCAGGCAAAGAGAAACCAGCTATCCATTTCTCCAAACAAGGTCAGTATCACTTGCTACGTAACTCAGAGGAGTTTGGGGAGGTGTTTCAATCTGTCTTTTATCGACTGAGCTATCTAGCGAAACGAAGAACGAAGCATTTTGGAAAGCGTATGAATAATTTCGGCCATAGTCATAAGTAGCTTAAAAAGTAACGGCAGTCCCAGTTCCTGTGGGAATCACACCAAACCACAGGAACCAATCATGATTTATCAACTCAACGTAGCTCATCAAAGACTCCACACCATCACTCATGACAGAACCTTCAATGGCAAACCACTCTACTACTTTAAGGATGGTCTCGTTCTCGAATACCTAAAGGAGATAGACCGAGTGCTGACTGAAGCACTAAACCAATATCCAAGAATTTTTGCTGTTCACATCAACCTAAACCTACCGAGTGACTTCGGTGGAGATTACCTAACGGTGTTTGTCCATTTCTTTCGTATTTTGGAATCAGAGACTAATGAGCTCTGTAAAGACAAATACACGGGTAGAACTTATCGATACCAGCAAACGGTTATTCGCTATATCTGGGCGAAGGCGAATGAATCCACCAGCAAGCACCATCATCTTATCTTGCTCTTTGATAGGGATCTCTTTCAAAACTTAGGTACTGGTCGAGAGGGTTGGGGCCGTTTTCTCTACAAAAAAGTGAGGAAGACATGGGATAGGGGGGTTGAAGCTAATTACAGCCAACCATGCTCAGGGCTGGCCTATTCCCCTGCTGATGACGTGTACGAACTTCTGAAAGGGGATGAAGCGTTCCCATTGCAGTTAAATGAGGTTTTCTATCGGATAAGCCGTCTCGCTAAGCCCATTGCCAACCGGAACGATCACTACAGCAAGAGCTTTGGTTGCAGTCACGACTCACCTTAAAAAATACAGCGCGAGTAATGCCTATGTCATTCACACACAAAAGGCATTACTCATGGCAAATAGAACCTACCTCCCAAGCATTACCCTTGATAGAACTTTTGAAGATTACCTGCTGTATTACAGCGACAAAGGGTTATACGAATCAGCACTGACCTCAATGGTCGATGTCTTTGAACAGGCACTCAGTCAGTTTGACATCGCTCTTGCTACACGTTTGGACTTGTTTTTGCCAGAAGACCATCAAGATACCGACCTCAGCATCATTAACGATTACTTTACGCTGCTTAAAGAAAAGCTTGATACGGATTCTCTGTTCTATGTATGGCGTAAGCGGGAAGACAAGGTGCCATCCCACAACTATCGCGTGATGCTGTTTAGTGACTATAGCCAGCACTTTGGTCCCGCTATTTGTTGGGACAAGCGCAATGAATTGGTCGGGCACCTTAAAGGGGCTTGGCAAGAAGCGATAGAAAAGCACTACAGCGGCGAAGCACGTTCATTGGTGTTTCTCAATGACCGAGGAAATTATGGGGTGGGGACTCGTTGTCGTAGCAAAGACGTCAACATAAAGAACACTGTCTTCCACCGCATGAGCAGTCTTGCTGAAGCGTGGAAAGAAAAGCGTTACTGCTTTGGTTCTAGCTTGGAATAGACCGATTGCATTTTTTTACAGTGGCGGCTTATCACATGGGTATATACAAAGCAGGAGACGATTCCCAGTGAAAATGAGATTTTTACGACTTAAAGACGTGATGTCACTGACAGGGCTAGGCCGCTCCACTATCTACAAGTTCATGGCTGATGAAACCGATTTTCCGAAGAGTGTGCCACTCGGTGGACGTGCCGTGGCTTGGGTCGAAAGTGAAATAGAGGAATGGATGGAGCAACGTCTAGCACTGCGAGACAACCAAGAATCCTTTCAGTAATACATACATCAACGGGGCGCTGACTAAGCAAAGTCATGCGCCCTTTTTTACAATTAGAGAGAGATAAGAAATGAGCTATTCAATTTACGTAGACGGCGCAGCACCAAACAACCAACACGGATGTACACGAGGAGGCATTGGGCTGGTGGTCATGGATGAAGATAATGAGATTGTTCATGAAGAGAGCTTCACCATCAATCGAAAAACCGACAATGCTGAGCTGGAACTACTGGCCTTAATCGAAGCATTGGAATACGCAGAAGATGGGGATGTTATCTATTCGGACAGCGATTATTGTGTGAAAGGCTTCAACATCTGGATGGATGATTGGAAAGACCGAGGTTGGCGCCGAGCGGATAATACCTCTCAGGCTATGTCCTATTTTTTGTTTGGGATGAGTTAGTTAATGATTAAGTCATTATCAATAGGTTTGGTTTCAGTGGGTGAAAATCACAATGTACGCAATTGGTAGGCCGACCTTATGGTTATAAATGCTGCAATTCTCACAGGTTAGGTAGAATAGGCTCATTAAATGTAGTGGATGGATTTGATTGTGGGTTATCGAGTGGTACGGCTAACCGAACTGATGACATATGAGTTTGGGCAGGTCGAAGGTGATTTAGAAAGACTGGATGAGAGAACGTTGGGTTCAGCGCTCCCTCAGGGGATGAGCTATTCCAGTTTTATGGACAAGCTGAAAAGTGGCGAGTTGGCCTTATTGACGGATTCACCCTCGAAGCCTGTGATGCTCCAAGACGGAATGAGCAAATCTTGGGAATTATCGACTGAAGGACAAGAGGCACTTTCGCCAGAAGCGAAGAATGCCTACCAGTCGAGAGCAAGAATGTCTGGCGGAGCGGCTGGCAGTGCTGCGCCCACTCAAAGCGCCGCTGGTTATGCGCCTAACATTGAAGAAACCTATGTCCCAGAGCCTGTGAAGCCGGATACCTCTGATGCACCGCCGAAACTGAAATACGAGTACTGTTTTGAAGTCGCTTGCTCTGATGAGACGTTTAGAAAAAGCGTAGGCTGCTCGTTTGAGCTGGCTAAGACGAAAGAAGAAGTAGTGATAGGTCGCTGGCAGACGGAGCCCACAGAGTACGGTACTAAATACATCGATTATACTGCCTTTGATGAGCCGAAAAAATTGTTTGCTAAAGTGACGGACAGCTCAATGGGCATTAGCGTCCCTGGTAGCGTACAGGTCAAGCCTATAGGCTCTGGTGTAGTACGAGAAGCTTTTATTCCTGTCGTCCCTTCGGTGCAGCTTGGTGAGCGTTTAGGGCTACCAACAGAAGGTTACTACTACCACTTCTACAATGGACGCTTAGTTCAAGAGTACAAGTTGCTTGGAAATGGTAAGTGGGCATTCTACGCGACACGTTCAACCCACGAGAAGCTCAATGATGAGCAAGGCTACAACGTCTATCAAAGTGCCATTTTGGTCTACTGGAAGCTCAAAGGTAAAGACGTTGAAAACCAACATCTGATTTATCTTGAACAGCAAATTACCCGAGAAGAGCTCGACAACCTCAATGATGACTGGTTGGCTCAACATGGTATCAAGCTCGATATCAACGAATTGCTTGCTGCGCCCAAGCAACCTGTCGCGGAAAGGCAAGCCACTCAACCCTCAGACACAGAAAAAGCAGAGAGCAAACCAGAACATACTGTTGGGACGGATTCTAAAACCAACCAACGAGAATCATGGGGAGCCATTGCAGAGCAATATGGCTTGTCGGCGAAACAATTACTGGATTTGAATCCACAGTATGATGCTGACCCGATGAAATTGAAGGTTGGTGACCAATTAGTAGTAAGTCACAAGACGGAGATTGAACAACAGACCGATTTAAAGTACGGGAAACCAAGTGTTGAAGTGAAGGAGTACAACAAGCCCTCAAACTCAATTTATGACTATTCGAGTTCTTACATCAAAGGCTCCACATTTAAGTCGGTGAATTCTGAAGATGTTGTTCACGATGATCTCACCATTGCTAACTTAAAAGAGGTTGAAGAACAGATAGAGTTCCAACTTGGCTTTGCGAGGGTTGAAGAGTCTCAGTCCCTTAGTGATTATTGGGAACAAGCGCTAAGTGGTGTCTCTTCGAAAACGAAATCTCTGATCCAAGAACATAACCAACATCTGAATGATCCCCTAATTCCTGGAGAAATGGTTATCTTCCTAACTAAGCAGCCGTCTTCAGAAGAGGACAAGGCCAAGCTAAAGTCATTAAAAGATAATTCAGTGCTAGCGAGTGAAGAATTGGGCAAGTTGAGCTCCGACCAAATCGAGTTGCATCAAGCTTACTTTGAAGTAATAGAAAATAAGCTAGTGGAGTATTGGAATACGGGTAAGCCGTCGGACTCATTCGCATACATGGGAGCTGTAGTTGGGACAGTAGCTCCAGCGATGCAGAAAAATCTGGAAAATGTATCTTCATCACTTAAAAAGATGGATCGTCTATACCTTGATCTCTTATCTAAAAAAATTGATAGAGCAAGTTTTGTTCGGCAGAGACAAGGTTTGAAGAAGATTCTCGATAAGCAATTGGATAAACTTACGCAACGGACACTGAAAATACCAGTAGACCAAGGCTTAAAGGCGAGTCTAGGGATAAATTCTACTAAGTCACTCATTCACAATGCCGATGAGATATTAAAGGAAGGTTCTGTTCCCGAGTTAGGGGGGCGGGTGGCAAATACTGCTAAGTGGGTTCGGTATGCTGAAAAGGCAGGAAAAATATCACTAGGATTTGGTGTAGCAAGTGCTCTGTATAACGTGTCGACAGAATGCAAGGATTTAAAAGGCTGTACCAAGCAAGTGACTGTTGAGTCTGGTGGTGTGATTGGTGGTTGGGCTGGTGGTATGGTTGGCGTTGCTATTGCAGGAACAGTAGTGGCAGCTTTAACCATCAGTTCTGCGCCAGTTATTATGGTTATCGTTGGTGCCTCAGCGCTTGGTGGAGGTATTGTCGGTGGTGGTGTAGGTAAAGATTTCGCTAAAAGAGCATATGATCTATCGCCGATGGAGGAACTTCTTGAAAAGTTTGAAAATAATGTTGACGAGCAAGCACAAGATAGGGTGAGTGAGTACATATTGAATTCAAGATTCAATAATTTTTCTGTAGAGCAGTCAATCAAAGGTCTTTGAACATGATAGATACGATAATTTCTAGCGCAGCAATGTTTTCACTTGTGTGGATGTTTGTCTATTTTTATCACTTGGCTGTATATGGTTTCGGCGACCGAAAGCACATAAACTTATTGGTAGATTGTTTAGCCAAAGAGCCTGAAAAATTTAAAGACAAATACAGTTTGTCCTTAGGTGGGATTGGTGCAGGGGGAGTATTCACTCTGTTTATTCTTAGTTATCCTTTTGTACGCCATCGCCGAAGAAATAGGGCAGTTTCCTTCGACTTGTTCATGTGGTTAAACTGGTTGTTTTTTATTGTCGCTATTCTCGTTTATACGTTTGGGTAGATGACGCCAGCATGGCTTCGTGATTATGTTTGATTTCGTGATGTTGAGGTCTTTGATAGGGCTACTGTTTTTTACATGGGCTCTAGTCTATTTTTATCACCTTGTCTATTCCTTAGGAGATAAAAAACATATCAATCAATTAGTAGACAACTTAGCGAAAGAGCCCGAAAGCTTTAAGAGTAAAAAATACATTGCTATGAATAGTATGGGGGCTGGTGGTTTATTCTCATACTTTTGCCTAGTTTACCCTTTTGTAAGACATCGAAGAAGAGAGAAAAAGTGTTCTTCTGACGTTTTTATGTTTTTAAACTGGTTGTTTTTTATGACCGTGCTTTACCTCTTTATTTTTGTATAAAGGATTAATATCGCAATCATTTTGGGTAGAGTTAAGTCGCTTTTTAACAGATAACATATACCTTTAAACCAGTGCATTGAGACAAAAAAGAATGGGGAGCGTGATTGCTCCCCATTGTCGTTTTTTATCGTTGCTGGTGGTATTACTTTTCTGTGATGGCTTCACAGCCTTCAGGGATGGTGATGCTCGCTGCTTCCTTACCTTTCTGCTGCGCCGCTTTCACATCCATTTTGTATTGAGTGCATTTGCCCACACTGACGTTGACTGCTCCCGAATCCGCGGATGGGCTGCCGCCCAGTGTTCCACCAGCAAAAGCAGAAGAGGTTGAGAAAACTAACGCTGCTGTGATGAGTAGAGTTGGCTTGTTCATAGTTGATCCTTACGAGTTGGTTGAGTGTGTTGTTTGGGAATTGGAAGTTAGAAGGTGTAGACAAAGATGCCCGCGCTGGAGGTGACTTCGATTTCTTTCACACTGTCTACGGTGCAGTTGTTGCTGTATCCGGTGTAGGTCTGGCCGAATTTCAATGAAACGTTTCTTGATAGCTCTGAGGTTGTGCCTGCGGGTAATCGGCAGTTGCCACGGTTAATCACTACATTGCTAATTACGGTGTTGTCAGTGATGGCTTGCAGGTCAAAGACCAGTGTTCCCCAGTGAGGGTTGGTGGATATCGACACTTCAATATCTGCCTTTGTTGCTTGAGTTTTGTCTTGGTCGCCGCAAGCGGTGAGTCCGATAAGCAATACGCTCATAGCGGCGTATCGGAGTAGGGTGTTGATTAATGTCATAACGGTGCAATCGCTGCCAGTAACCCAATCAATAGCACCACCAGAAACCCTAAAGTGGATAAGGCTCCAATGGCACCGAAGAACGGAGAAAGGGAGAACAACGTAATGAGGGCAGTGACAAGTTTGATGGTTTGTAGAAGAAGGGAAGTCATGAGTTATTGCGGGGTGACGGCTATCTCGTTGTAAGCGTCCATATCGACATAGGCAAGAAAGTTATTCTCCCATAGCCGATACAGCTCTTTGGCATCACGGCTACCCTGCATTGGTAGCCAGCCTCGATAGGCCACGAAGAACTGCCCAACCCGAAAATCAAAATCCAAGTTGCGCTCTAGCTCTGGGTAGTAGTTGCCCATATAAGCAAAGTCGGTGATGTACTCAATGCTCCATTCTCCTGTTGAGGTTTGGCAAATCGCCATTTCAACCGGATGAAAGCCGCCTTCATCCGCGCTGTAACTTTTATCACGAAAGTTAAATACCAGATAACGGCTTGTGGTCAGTGCTTCATTAACCAGCAAATGAGTGGTGAACTGTTCACTGAGCAGCTTATGCAGTTTCTTGGATATAGGTAGTGTGGATGCTGTAAAGGTTAATTTGGACACAGTGAGTCCTCCTTGTTTTAGGATTCAAATAAGAAAAGAGAGAGTGGATTTAGTTGAACGTACCGACCATTGTCAGTTGCACGTCATCAAAAACGTTTCTAGAAAGGTGACGAGCAAAGGCTTTCATCCAGACCGAGAGCAGCTCTTGTACCTCTGGATGGGATAAATCCGTGCTCCCCACATCGGGTTGATAGCACCAGCGATTAGCAAGGTGAAAGTACAACTCAGGTTCAACGGTTGTGCTGTTGTCATCGAGATAAGAGAAGCTGGCAAAAAACACCACCCGCCAAGGGCTAGAGGTTGACTCTCGCTTAAACTGTACCTCTATCGGGTGCAAACCTTGTCTATGTCGGTAGTAGCTCATTTGGCGGCAGTTCAGGACGAGTTTCTCGGCGTTCTCTGGGATAGTGTATCGATTAAGAAGTGCTTCCAGTGACGCATGTAACGCATCATCAATGCACAGCTCGCCATAATGTTGTTCAATCATAACCACCCCCTTTCAGCAAACGAGGTGCAGGTATCGCCTGTCACGATGTGGTCAAGAACGCGGACGTCCACCAGCGCGAGCGCATCTTTAAGTCTGTCGGTTATGCGTCTGTCCGCTTGAGACGGTGTTGAGTCACCGGATGGATGGTTATGCGCGAATATCACCGCTGCGGCATTCACTTCTAACACAGCTTTCACCACTTCACGTGGGTAGACGCTGGCCGCATCCACCGTTCCTTGAAACAGCTCTTTAAATTCAATCAGTCGGTTTTGGTTATCCAGTAGCAATAAGGCAAACACTTCACGCTCATAGCTGCCTAGCTTGCAGCGCACATACTCTTTGGTAGCATCAGGGTTGGTGAGGGCGTCACCACGCACGTAGCGTGTCGCCAGTATCTCTGCGGCATGCTCTAGGATTTCGTTTTCCTGATAGCGTTGCTGCTTTTGGCAATCGGAAGTTTTGGGATTCATTTCAGGCTCCTGTCGGAATCAATGGTAGGTATTCACATTGATGACATATGCCTGAATATTTTTGGATTTATGCTTTTTCCATAAGTTTCTGATGTGTAGTATTATTTCGGCTTTCTAGTGGTAATGTATGGTGATGGCTATTTAGATAGAAACAGGTAGAATGTTCGGCTTAAAATTTAGAGGTCGTGAGCATGTTACATAAAGCTATTGATTTATTTTCTGGTGCCGGAGGGTTTAGCTTAGCAGCGCATAATCTAGGACTGGAGATCGTAGCAGCTATTGAACTCGATAAAACGGCATCTCAAACATATCAATCCAATCTCGTTGAGAGGTTAGGTCAAAAAACGAGCATCTTAAACGAAGATATTCTATCAATCGATCCAGAAGAATTGAGAAAGTCTTTGGGTATCAATATTGGAGAGTTATCGATAATTCTTGGGGGGCCTCCATGCCAAGGATTTTCCAGTCATCGCATTAAAGATGCTGGTGTAGATGATCCGAGAAACAAACTTTTACTACGTTACTTTGACTTTGTAGCTGCGTTTTACCCAAAGGCTTTTTTAGTTGAGAATGTGGCAGGACTTTTTTGGGAGCGCCACAAAAGTTACCTAACTCGTTTTTTAGATTTAGCGAATGCGAACAATTATCGAATTGTATTTTGTAACACCCTTAATGCAAAGGATTACGGTGTTCCTCAGAATCGAAAGCGTGCTTTTATTCTTGGTATTCGAGATGACGTAAAGATAGATAAGCTTGTTTTTCCTCCGAAGAAAACACACTTTTCTCCTTCGTCTCAAGAAGTGGCTGGGGGGGCGAGTTCATGGACACCAGCATCTTCGGTATTTGAGCCAATAACATCCGATATTATTGAAAGATTCGTAACTGATCATTTCAGGCCGTATACAAAGCTCAGTGATGATGATGCTAGATACTATTTGAATCGTTTACCTTCAGGAGAAAAAGTAAGAAAAAACGATCCATGTAATATACATATGCAGCCTACACCCAAGATGGAAGAGCGTTTTAGAAGAACTAGGTTGAATGGTAGCAGGGTTGATGCTGGCGCAGAATTTGAGCTTAAGTGTCATTCCAATGGCTATGTAGGGCATAAAGATGTTTATGGTCGAATGTTTATTCATCAACCATCGAATACTATTACGACCGGTTGTAACAACCCGTCGAAAGGTAGGTTTGTACACCCATGGAAGAATCATGGCATAACACTTAGGCATGCTGCGAGGCTTCAGACCTTTCCCGATAGTTTTATTTTTAGTGGTAGTTCGACATATCAAGCGAAACAGATTGGTAATGCAGTGCCTCCGCTTCTTGGTGAAGTTCTCATTGCTGCGATTATGAATGGAATGGAATAATAAGAAGGTCTACAATGTAGACCTTCTTGCTTATCAATAAGATAAACTTTTAGTATGTAAAACATACAGCTTAATCCGCATCATCAGAGGTTGACATGGCATATGAATTAAAATTTGATCCTAAAACCATAGAACATTTAGGTGTAAAAATGTACTCGACCTTACCTCCTGCACTGGGAGAGATTATTTCCAATGCATATGATGCTGATGCAGATAAGGTTGAATTGAATTTTCATGAACAGAATCAGACCCCAAAATCAATAACGATCAAAGATGATGGGTATGGAATGAGTTCAGATGATATTCAAACTAAATTTTTAGTTATTGGTAGAAACCGTAGAAGTTCTGATGGGGATGTACCGACGCGTAAGCACAGACGACTACCAACTGGAAAGAAAGGGTTAGGCAAGTTAGCTTTATTTGGTTTAGCTAAAGTTATTACTGTAGACACTATTAAAGATGGGCTTCGCAATCGATTTGTTCTTGAATGGGATAATCTACTGTCTGCTGATGGGGTTTATAGCCCTAAGGTAGAGATATCCGACGAAAAAACGAGTAAAGAGAACGGAACTACAATAAAGCTATCGGAGTTGAAAAGAAAAACCCCTTTCGACTTAGAAGGTATCGCTGACAGCTTGTCAAAAATGTTTATCATAGACTCTTCATTTTCTATTGTTTTAAAGTCAACAAACGGTAAGGAATTGCTAGTTGACAATGATAGAAAATACAAACAGATAGAAGAGCAATTCTCTTGGGATGAAAATGATCTTATCCCTCAAGAGAGTATGTATAGGGATAAGATCCAGCTTCGATTAATAACCGCTAAAACACCCATTTCTCCTAGCTCAGGACTAAGAGGTATCACTCTGTTCTCTCGAGGAAAGTTGGTTAATGCACCTGAATATTTTGCATCAAGTACATCAAGCCATTTCTTTCAGTATTTAACAGGGTGGATTAAAGCTGACTTTATCGACCTGCTGGATGAAGATGTAATTTCCACTAACCGGCAAGCTATTAATTGGGATCATCCTGAAATGGAACAGTTAAGGGCGTTCTTATCCGACCTAATTGTGCAAGTAGGGCGTGAATGGCGAAAAAAAAGAGAAGTCAAAAAAAATGAGGATTTCACAGTAAGTACTGGTATTGACAAAGAGAAGTGGCTTTCTACGATGCCTAAGGATGTTAGGAGACCATTGCAGAAAATTGTCGACACTATGACCAAAGACGAAGAAGTTTCAGAAACGTATTTGCCAGTGATATCTGCTCTCTATGAGATTGTTCCAGAATACCCTGACTTACATTGGCGACATCTCCATGAAGAGATTCGGGAGAGAATTAAACCTTACTACTCTAATAATCAATTTGCAGAAGCAGCCGATCAGGGAACTAAAATTTACGCTCAGTTATTGCGAAAAATGAGTGGTGTGAATAAAGATGGAACTGATCTCGCTAGTGTGTTTAATGGTAAGCCACCCAAGATAAAAATTGCCGATATTAGTACTGATAGCGGATGGAATATCCAAGAAGGGCAAAGCCATATGACAAGAGGTGTAATGGCTGGCTTTAGAAATCCAATGAATCATGAGCCTTTCGACGTTTTAGTTCCCGGAACATTCTCTCAATTGGATTGTTTGAATATACTCAGTTTGATATCGTATTTAACAACAAGATTGGATCATGCCATTGATACTGAAGCAGAAAATAGTTAGTTGATGAATTCTCTATTTTGACTTGGCAGCGGTTAATCAATGATCAAAATTGTGTGAATTGTTTTGAATGTTAGAGGATGCTGATGAGCATCCTCTTCACGTTTTATCGTTCAAAGCTCTCGATGTAGTATTCTACTAGACCTGTAACCTTCTCTAGCGCTTCTTTACGCTCTTCCAAATAATCATATCGATCATAGATACCTTCAACACCTTTCAACTTGTGATTTAGACAGCGCTCCGCGATATGACTAGGAACTTTTACCGAAGCGAGTAGGCTACGGCAGGTGCGGCGTAGATCGTGAACCGCAAAGTGTTTGATATCGCCCATTTTATTTGGTGGTTGTACCTTACGACCGGGCTCACGACCAAATAGCTTTGAAATAGCTCTGTTCAGTGTGTCTTTGCCCATGTGAGGTACTTTGCTTTCCCTTCTGTTTGGGAAGACGTACTCCGAACGACAAGCTCGCATATGCAGTTCTTTAAACCACTCTATGCACAGCTCCGGAAGCGGAATCGTGAAACCTGTGCCAGATTTGCTTCGCTCCGCTGGCAGGTGCCATAAAGCATTATCAAGATCGAACTCTGCCCATCTTGCTTCTGTTAGCTCTGATTTGCGAACGCCAAGACAAAGAAGCAGAGCACAAGCTAGGTAATTGTCTCTATTGAAGCTATAAATGTTTTGGTTGAAGACGGAAAAAACATGTTTAATCTCTTCAAGCTCTAAGACCCGATCTCGGCTCTCTTCAATACCACCGGCATCATAGTTAGAAAATGCTAGTGCAGGGTTAGACTCAATAACACCAATTTTCATACCGTGTTTAAAAAGCTGCTTACAATACATGAGTGTGTCGTTAGCTGTGGTTGGACGGCCACTGTCAGCGACTATTTGGATGATATTACGGATATCTAAAGGTGTGACACGTTTCAACGTGTATTGACCAATTTGTGGAGAGATCTCTTTCTGATAGATACGCTTAGGTATATTGGGATGCTTGAGCCTTTTGGACAAATCCTTGTACCAGTCTTCGAAGAGATCATCGATTATTTGTATATCGGCTTGCTTACTCCGTTTTCTCTCTGCAATTGGGTTAATTCCTTCGCTTATTTGTTTTCGCAGCTCAGATGCTTTCAACCTTGCATCTGCAAGAGAAAGTTCATCGACTTTGCCAATAGTCACCTCCTTTCTTTTCTTAAAAAGGGTGTATCTTAGCATCCAGTATGGTCGACCTATTCTAGGAATCATTAGATAGAAACCATCACCATCGGCATGTCGACCCGTTTTTTGGTCCTTTACTATCGCCTTAACTTGGTTGACGGTGAGATTACCCATCTCTATCTCCTTGAATTTATAGCTCTAATCGAAGTTATTATTATACTCTCCACTCCAGAAGTGGGGAGTATGTTGTGATACTTATACTACGGTGGGGAGTAAATAGCAAAGTGCTACCCACAATACTCCCCGTTTTTTCGTGGCTGTTGATGAATTTCATGGATGTATATGGATGGTGAAAATAACAAAACCCTTATAAATAAGGGTTTTGTGGAAGTGTATGGAGTAGGAGGGAATCTATTCTATGTTTTGGATCTGCTCGCGCATCTGCTCGATAAGCACTTTAAGTTCTACGCCTGATGCGGTGATGTCAGTGCTGATAGATTTAGAGGCCAGTGTGTTCGACTCACGGTTAAACTCTTGCATCATAAAGTCTAAACGACGGCCACAAGCGCCGCCTTTTTTGAGGATATTAGTCGCTTCTTTGACGTGTGAATCGAGGCGGTCAAGTTCTTCTGCCACGTCAGATTTTTGCGCCAGTAAGATCAGCTCTTGCTCTACGCGTGATGAATCTAGCTCAATTTTTGCTTCTTCAAACTTAGAGAACAGACGCTCACGTTGCCATTCTAAAATTTCAGGCATGCGAGCGCGTACTTTGACCACTTCTTCTGTGATAGCATCTAAGCGCTGAACAATCAGGTCTTTCATGTTTTCGCCTTCGCGACCACGAGCCTCAATAAACTCGTCTACAGCCCGATCAAATCCAGCGAGTAGGTCTTTGTTTACCGCGTCCATATCTTGTTCAGATGTTTCCATCACACCTGGCCAGTTCATAATCTGGAAAGGGTTAAGGCGGCTCTCTTCACCGGTCATTTTCATCACTTGGTTAGCAGCGTCGATTACTTGCTTTGCCAAGCTTTCATTGATGCTCAGTTCGCCTTTTGCTGAAGGGTTTGCTTCAAAGCGTAAAGCACACTCTACTTTGCCGCGCGCCAAGCGCTTACGGAAGCGTTCACGCAGTACTGGTTCTAAGCCACGGAACTGTTCTGGCAGGCGGAAGTAGGTTTCCAAGTAGCGTTGGTTAACACTGCGGATTTCCCATACGGCTGTACCCCAATCGCCTTTCACTTCTTGGCGTGCGTAGGCTGTCATACTATAGATCATCGAATTTTCCTGTTTAATCATCTTTGAAAATAACGCGAGGCAATAGTAACACAGTTCTGAGCTTCGAGCTTCGAGCTATCTGGAATCTAAAGCAGCTTGTGCGGAAGTTAGATTCTGAATTGCGATTGTGCTTCCTTCAGGGTGACGCAAGTGAAAGTGGTGTTATCCTTCTCGCCACTCGCCACTCGGTATGCTATCATCCTGCCCCAACCTAAAACGTCTCCCCCTTCATATAAGGTAGATGCCCATGCGTCCAAACGATCGCAAGGCGGATCAAGTTCGCCCAATCAAAATTACTCGTAACTACACAGCTTATGCAGAAGGTTCTGTATTGGTTGAATTCGGCAATACAAAAGTACTTTGTAATGCGACCGTTGAAGAGAACGTTCCACGCTGGCTAAAAGGTCAGGGTAAAGGCTGGGTAACGGCTGAATACGGCATGTTGCCACGCTCAACGCACTCACGTATGCGTCGTGAAGCCACAAGTGGCAAGCAAGGTGGTCGTACGATGGAAATCCAACGTCTGATTGCACGTAGCTTGCGTGCCGTTGTTGATCTAGAGGCGATGGGTGAAATCATGGTAACGGTTGACTGTGACGTTATTCAGGCTGATGGCGGTACCCGTACTGCGTCTATCTCTGGTGCGAGCGTAGCGATGGCAGATGCATTCCAACACTTAGTTGAGAAGGGCAAGCTCAAAGCGAATCCAATGAAAGGCCACGTAGCAGCGGTTTCTGTTGGCATCTTAGGTGAGAATATCCTTTGTGACCTTGAGTACACCGAAGATTCAGCAGCAGACACAGATATGAATGTGGTTATGACCGAAGATGGTCGCATGATCGAAGTTCAAGGCACCGCAGAGGGCGAACCGTTCACCCATGCAGAGCTGATGAAATTGCTTGAGTCGGCAACCAAAGGTATTACCGAGATCGTAGCGGCGCAGAAGGCGGCGTTAGAAAATTGATTTAGATAGTCTGAGTTATCTTTTCTAGAGACTAGGAACTAGAAACTAATAAACGGAGAAAGTAATGAAAGCATACCAGCGTGAATTTATTGAGTTTGCATTAGAAAAGGAAGTACTGAAGTTTGGTGAGTTTACTCTGAAGTCCGGTCGTAAGAGCCCTTACTTTTTTAACGCTGGTCTTTTCAATACTGGTCGTGACTTAGCGCGTCTGGGTCGTTTCTACGCAGCAGCACTAGCAGATTCTGGCATTGAGTTCGATGTACTATTTGGCCCTGCGTATAAAGGTATCCCGATTGCGACAACGACAGCAGTCGCGCTAGCGGATCACCACGATCTAGATACGCCTTACTGCTTCAACCGTAAAGAAGCAAAAGATCACGGTGAAGGTGGCAACCTAGTCGGTAGTGCACTAGAAGGCCGTATCATGTTAGTTGACGATGTCATTACCGCTGGTACTGCAATTCGTGAGTCAATGGAAATCATTCAGGCAAATGGTGCAGACCTTGCGGGTGTTCTTGTGGCTATTGACCGTCAAGAAAAAGGTAAGGGTGAGCTTTCTGCGATTCAGGAAGTGGAGCGTGACTTTGGTTGTGCAATTATCTCTATCGTTAGCCTAACGGACTTAGTGACATTTCTAGAAGAGAAAGGTACCGATGCAGAGCACCTTGAAGCAGTGAAAGCGTACCGAGCTGAGTATGGGATTTAGAGACTGAGTCTCGAGAACGCTGCGCTCCGAGATCGGGCTACGCCCTGCGAGATTCTAGAACTGACTTCGTCCACCGAGAGGTTTGAGCTGGTAGAACGGTGAAAGAAACTTTAGTGCAAAGGTGTTGACAGGACTTGTTCCCTCGAAGAGATAATAATCCAGCTCTCGCCTCCATAGCGTAGCTAAACAAAAAGGGTTGACGTTTGTGCGTCAACCCTTAAATATTTTAACTCGCAACTCGCAACTCGCAACTCGCAACTCGCAACTCGCAACTCGCAACTCGCAACTCGCAACCGCCTTTACGAATTATCGTAAATACCCACACCATCTCGGCGTGTTTTCAGTAACGATAAGTTCCACATATATTGCTCAGGACGAGGGCGAACCAGATCTTCAATCGCTTGATTCATAGCGCGCGCATCCGTTTCTTCATCACCAGTCGGGAAGTTTTCGAGAGCGGGTAGGATATGGACTTCGTATTTACCTGTTTTATCGTTGTAAGCAGGCAGAATAGGAACGACTTTGGCTTTTGACAGGCGAGCCATTTTGCCAAATCCCTTAAGTGTCGCTTTTTCAGTACCAAAGAAGGGGACAAATACTGAGTTGGCAGGACCAAAATCTTCATCGGGTAGCCAGTAACCCAAATATCCATCCTTTATTGAACGAACAAATGGTTTAACCCCAGCTTCACGGGCAAAAATTCGACCACCATACTGCATGCGCTGTACCTGCATTAGCCAATCGCCAATTGGGTTACGCTGCGGCTTCATAATGGTGGTTACTTTGTAGCCTTTTGCAGCAAGCATCACCGCAGGGTAGTCAACAGCCCAGGCATGTGGTGCAAGGATAATGACATTCTCACCGGCGTCCAGCAGAGGTAGGATATTCTCTTCACCTATCATCACACCGCGGTCTTGGTTATGTTTGGTTGAACGAAGCAAAAACTCCGAGTAGCCCAATAGATACTGAGCGGCTTTTACAAAAGTCTCTTCAAGGATCGCTTGGCGCTCTTGCTCTGATTTCTCAGGGAAGCAGTATTCTAAATTTACTCTTGCACGACGAACCACTCGGCCATTTTTTCGTACAGCAAATACAGAGAGTTTACGTGCTAGGCTGTCTCGCCAGCGGTATGGCATAAAAGCAAACAGTGCGGCGAAGAAGATACCCAGCCAAGTCCCCCAATGTTTTGGGTGGAGAAAAGACCACTCAAAAGTCGGGTTATGTAGATGTTTATCAATGCTGTTTTTTTCGTTGGTGCTCATTCAGCGACGCCTTTATTATTTATAACGTGAGTTAGTCAGGGTATGATCGGGTAACGACTTAAATCGTTTGTGTAACCACATCCACTGTTCTGGTGCGCGCATAATAATCTCTTCAACAAATTTATTCATGTAGGCTGCGGCGGCAACTTCATTTTTTTTCGGGTAATCAGCCGAAATATCACGATCAGCGATGATCTCGTATTTACCGTCAGCATTGCGGAAACCTGAACCTGGCACGATGGCACATTTACTTGTGTAAGCAATAATGCTCGTTCCTGTGGTTGTGCACGCCTCTTCTACAGCAAAGAAAGGAACAAATACCGATTTGTTATGACCATAGTCTTGGTCTGGTAAATAGAACAATCGGTGCCCATCGCGCAGTACTCGAATCATCTGTTTGATATCACGACGGTATACCAATTGGTTACCATTGTGGCTGCGACCACGGTACTGAATAAATTCATAGGCTGGATTACTGTGTGGACGGTAAACCCCATAACCTTGTAGACCAAGTACACCAAAAGCGCGTGCGGTAATTTCAAGGTTGAGAGCATGAACACAACAAAGTAGAGCCCCCTTACCTTCTTTATCGAGTCGTTTTAGCTCTTCGATATCTTTAGCAACAAGAATGCGTTTAAAGCGCCACGTAGGCCAGAACCAAGTGATACCCGTTTCAATCAGCGCCATACCCGTGTTCTTAAAGTTCTCTGTTACCATGTTGTCGATCTCTGACTCTGATAGGTCAGGGAAAGAGAGTTCCAGATTACGTTTAGCGATATGAACACGTGACTTACCGACTCGCATGCCAAGTTGTCCAATACCACGTCCTATGCGAAATAGCACAGAATATGGGAGGATATTAACGATTAGGGCCAGTAATCCAAAGCCAAACCAAACCCCCCAGTATTTAGGGTGCATTAAGGCAATAGAAAACTTAGGTTTTTCGACGGTGGTTCTGTTACTCATAATTATTACTTTATTTGTGCGCTCAGTAGCGCCCAGTATTCCTCAAAATTAGCGGTTGGCTGATATTTAAAGTCACTGCGAACAAATCGGTTCAAGCTTCCCTCAACTTGTCCCAATAGCTGGGCCGCCAATACTTTTTCATCCACTGGAAAGGCTTTTCCTTCGCGCAGCATGCGCTCACGCAGAATTTGACGAAGTGAGGTTTCGA
Organism: Vibrio sp. M260112; assembly: GCF_036533775.1. Taxonomy (NCBI): domain Bacteria; kingdom Pseudomonadati; phylum Pseudomonadota; class Gammaproteobacteria; order Vibrionales; family Vibrionaceae; genus Vibrio; species Vibrio sp. M260112. The sequence goes on from NZ_JATABH010000008.1 coordinate 71,734, forward strand.
TGCGTTCAAACAGCTGGTTGATTCGATCACGCAGGCGCTCATTTTCAAACATCAGAGCGTGGCCTGATAAAATTCGGCTCAGACCTGGGTTGCGCTCAGCAAAGGCCAAGATTAATTGTAATACTAGGCGAATTCGCGTCAGAGTGTCTTTCTCTTCATCGAGAATTCGGTTAATACGTGACATTAAAGACTCTTCGATAAACTCGATTAAGCCTTCAAACATTCGCGCTTTACTTGGAAAGTGACGATATAGCGCAGCTTCTGAAACGCCAACTTGTTTAGCGAGTTTTGCGGTTGTAATGCGTGAAGCACCTTCATTTGACTCCAGCATTTCGGCTAATGCTTGCAAAATTTCATCTCGGCGGTTGGTTTTTCGTGTTCCGGCCATGAAGCTTTCCTTATTTTGTTACCATTCTGAATAAAAAAGGGTTTGAATCTCTTTGTGCTCAAACCTGACAACCCCTTGTTCTGCGGTATTTCCATCTCTAGAGATGAATGCGCTTTAAGCGTCGAGTTTCTCCGCGATTGTCATCATTATTTGATGTGCTATCTGTTGTTTTGATGCAAGAGTAAGTGACTGCTTACCATCTTTCCAGTATACGGTGATTGCATTGTTGTTGCTATTAAAGCCTTGACCTTCAACTGAGACATCATTGGCACAAATGAGGTCTAAATTCTTTTTGACCAATTTCCCACGAGCATAGCTTTCAACATCTTGAGTCTCAGCAGCGAAGCCAACAGTAAAGGGTCTATTTTCAGTCAGAGCGGCAACGGAGGCGATGATGTCCGGGTTTTTGATCATACTAATGGTCATTTGATCGCTATCATCGGTTTTCTTTATTTTTTGCTCTGCGATGGTTGCTGGACGGTAATCGGCCACCGCTGCGCATCCGATGAATACGCTGTGATTAGGTGCATTTTCCATAACGGCGTCATACATGCTTTGCGCGCTATCGACGTCAATACGTTCAACACCTGCAGGGGTTGCCAGTGAAACAGGGCCAGCAATTAGGGTGACCTTTGCACCCAGCGCGTGTGCCGCTTGTGCGAGCGCAAAGCCCATTTTCCCTGAGCTGTGGTTTGAAATATATCGGACAGGGTCGATTGCTTCACGTGTTGGGCCTGCGGTGATAACCACTGATTGACCCTTTAATGGTTTTTCAGTGAAGAATTGCTCACAGAGTCCGACGAGTTGCATTGGTTCAAGCATGCGGCCAGGGCCGACATCTCCACAAGCTTGTTCACCCGCAGCAGGGCCCCAGATGTGCATGCCACGACGTTCTAGCGTTGCAATGTTCTCTTGAGTGGCGATATTTCGGTACATCTGTTGGTTCATTGCTGGTGAAACCGCGATCGGAGAGTCTGTCGCTAACACCAAAGTCGTTAATAGGTCGTTACCCATACCCGCACTCATGCGAGCAATTAAATCTGCGGTTGCTGGAGCCAGTAGAACTAAGTCTGCCCATTTAGCAAGCTCTATGTGACCCATTGACGCTTCAGCAGCTGGGTCTAACAGGCTATCTGATACCGGTCTGCCGGAGACTGCCTGCATAGTAAGTGGGGTAATAAACTCTTTGGCTGCATTTGTCATAACAACCTGAACTTGTGCACCACGTTCAATCAATCGACGTGTAAGTTCGGCACATTTATAAGCAGCAATGCCACCACTAATACCTAAAAGGATCTTTTTACCTGCGAGTGTTTGCATGATGATCTTCCTTAAAATTTCTGCCCGTAAGATAACACGGCTAACAATTGCGTGCCTAGAGTCGCTATCTGAGTTATTGAATTTGGAAGTGGAGCAAAACATCTCCTACTTAATTGACTAGGGTGTTGCTCAAGAATGTCTGAAGTGTCGCGGTTAGAGTATTTCATTTCGTGTTCAGAGTGCCTTTTGAGTGATACTAGCCTAGCTTGGTTGATAACTATGATGAGAACACAATGAAATCCATACCGAAATCGTCGATGCCACGTGAGAAGCTATTGTCACACGGACCACAAGCACTGACGGATGCTGAGTTATTAGCGATTTTTCTTCGAACGGGTACGCAAGGAATGAATGTGCTGGCTTTATCTGATCACTTGATCGGCGAGTTTGGTTCATTACGTCGGCTTTTTTCTGCGGAACTGAAGCAGTTTTGTCACTATAAAGGCTTAGGCGTTGCCAAATATGTTCAACTGCAAGCCGTGTTGGAAATGACTCAACGTTATTTGTCTGAGTCCTTGCAGCGAGGCGATGCTTTAACCAGTCCACAGCAGACGAAACTTTACTTATCTGGTCTACTAAGAGATAAGCAGAGAGAAGAATTCTACGTATTATTTTTAGACAATCAGCATCGAGTGATACATGGTGAGTCATTATTTCAAGGTACGATCGATAGCGCATCAGTTTATCCGAGAGAGGTGGTAAAACGCGCATTAGAACTTAATTCAGCGGCACTTATTCTCGCGCACAATCACCCATCAGGCATTGCAGAGCCTAGCCAAAGCGATAGAAGAATTACCTGCCGAATCAGTGATGCGCTGGCGCTGGTGGACATTCGAGTGCTTGACCATTTTGTTATCGGAGACGGTGAGATAGTGTCTTTCGCGGAACGAGGGTGGATATAATTTAGTTTCGAGTTTCGAGTTTCGAGTTTCGAGTTTCGAGTTTCAAGAGAGGCTAGTGGATCGATTAGAGAAGTAGATAAGACGATTTCGGGGTTGATTAGCAACAAATCTGCAACTGTTAAGTGGCTGAAATCTTTCTATGAACGAGCTTCCAGAACCTCGAAACGGCTATTTTCTGTGATTTTGTTTAAGTTTTGGTTGTGGGAACGTCGATTTCTGCTACAATCGCCCGACATTTTTTAGCACATAAATCAGCTCTGCCTAAAAAAGATCAGGAAAACCTGTAAAAAGGATCTGTTCGGGTCTTGAGCAATGCTACGCAAGTTAGTATAATGCGCGACCTTTGATAGCCTTGTATGGGTTTCCATAGCGGTATAAGACCTCAAACTTCTAACTTTAGAAACTGAGAGGTTCGGCCACCAAGGTTGATATCGAGCTGAAACGATTTTGGAGAAGACATTCATGTCACGAGTATGCCAAGTAACTGGTAAGCGTCCAGTAACGGGTAACAACCGTTCACACGCACGCAATGCTACTAAGCGTCGTTTTCTGCCGAACCTACAAACTCATCGTTTCTGGGTAGAGAGCGAAAAACGTTTTGTTAAACTACGTCTATCTGCTAAAGGTATGCGTATCATCGACAAGAAAGGCATCGATGCTGTTCTTGTTGATATCCGTGCAAACGGCGTAAACGTTTAAGAGGAAATAGACAATGGCAAAGAAAGGCGTACGTGAGAAAATCCGTCTAGTATCTTCTGCAGGTACTGGTCACTTCTACACGACTGATAAGAACAAACGTAACATGCCAGGCAAATTCGAGATCAAAAAATTTGATCCTGTAGTTCGCCAGCACGTTATGTACAAAGAAGCTAAAATCAAGTAATTGATTATTCTTTGAACTTCCTTCGGGAAGCGTGAATTAGAAACCCAATCATAGAAATATGGTTGGGTTTTTTATTGCTCTTTTTTCTGCTATTTTTTAACGAGTTAATAGCAGTGAAAAGACTGAATCATGCGAGTTTCCCCATCGCGCCGCAGGCGTTGGAACAACATCCTTATCTTGGGCATTATTGCGTTTATCGGCCTGCTGAATTTGCCGACATTGATCAAAACCTATTTGATTGATGATCCGGTGATGCAAAGCCAGCCCCCATATTTGTTCAATCCCAATGCTGAGTTGCAAGCATTACATTTCTCAAACTGGTCACTGGAAAAGAACCAAGGTCGTTGGCGCAGTACTATCCCTACGTCCATTGCTGAACAAGAACTTGCGCAGCGTTGGCAGAGTTTGGTGGGAACTGAAGTGACACAAGAGAACTTTGATAGTTTGAAGCCTCAGTTGACCTCCCCGAAATCCATTGAAGCTTGGTATTTGGATCAGGAAGAGCCGCAAAGGATCACGTATTATCAAACGCCTCAATTTTGGCTATTAAAAAACTGGCAGGATAAGTGGATCGCGATTTCAGTGCAAAGTGAGTATCTTGTTCCGAACGAGCTTTAATCACTTTGATTTGCTGTGTTCCCCGAGCAACAATCTAAAGAAACTCGAAACTCGAAACTCGAAACTCGAAACTCGAAACTCGAAACTCGAAACTCGAAACTCGAAACTCGAAACTAGGACCCATACATGCCTGAATTACCTGAAGTTGAAGTGAGCCGAATGGGGATATCCCCTCACTTAATCGGTGAGACGGTTGCCAAAATTACTTTTCGTACACCTAAGCTGCGTTGGGACATTCCAACAGAGCTTAAGCAAATGGAAGGGCAGGTGATTCGTAATATCTCTCGCCGAGCCAAATACTTACTAATTGAGACCGATATTGGTAGCGCGATAGTCCACCTAGGTATGTCGGGCTCTTTACGAGTTTTGGATGCAGAGATCGCTCCAGCAAAGCACGATCACGTTGATCTCAAACTGACTAACGGCAAGGTACTGCGTTACAACGATCCAAGGCGTTTTGGTGCCTGGCTATGGACCGAAGATGGGACTCATACTGCACTAGGTACTATGGGGCCAGAGCCACTTACTGATGATTTTAGCTGTGAATATATCGCTGAAAAAGCCAAAGGTAAGCGAGTCGCGGTGAAGCAATTTATTATGGATAACAAAGTGGTTGTCGGTGTGGGTAATATCTACGCCAATGAGTCTCTGTTTAGTTCACGAATCCACCCAACCCGACCTGCAGGAACGCTGACTAGCAAAGAGTGGGCTTTACTTGTCGACGAGATTAAACAGGTACTGGCTACCGCCATTAAGCAAGGCGGTACGACGCTGAAGGATTTTGCTCAAGCGGATGGTAAGCCCGGATATTTTGCTCAGGAGCTTCAGGTTTACGGTAAAGCTGGAGAGCCATGCCCAAGCTGTGGAGAACCACTTGAAGAGCTTAAAATCGGCCAACGCAATACGTTTTTTTGTGCCGAATGTCAGAAATAGAGGGAGAGCGAGACGCTAGAACGCTTCGCTCCGAGAGTGGACTGTGCGTGAGTCAAAAGTTGCTGGTAGTACTGATTCCTATCTGTATTTAAAAGAAAAGGGTTGGCACATAGTGACAACCCTTCACAATTTGCTCGCCACTCGCCACTCGCCACTCGCCACTCGCCACTCGCCACTCGCCACTCGCCACTCGCCACTCGCCACTCGCCACTCGCTTACACCTTCGCTTTTTCTTTCAACGCCTCTGCCACTACTTGCGGGACAAAATTGGTCACATCGCCACCGTGAATAGCAACTTCGCGCACTATGGTTGAAGAGATAAAGGCGTGCTCTTCAGCTGGCGTTAGGAACACACTCTCTAAACCAGGCATCAAACGGCGGTACATGTTGGTCAGGCCGAATTCGTATTCGAAGTCGACGGTAGTTCGAAGGCCGCGAATAAGCACATTGGCTTGTTCTTGTTTGGCAAAATCGACCATCAGTCCCGAAAAGCCCTTTGAGGTAACATTATCTAGATGCTTTGTGACCTCCTGAGTAAAATGGACTCGTTCATCTAAGGTAAACATGGTGTTTTTGCTTGGGCTGGCAGCGACTGCAATAATGACTTCGTCAAACATATCAGCAGCGCGCTCGATAAGATCTAAATGTCCATTAGTAATAGGATCAAAAGTGCCCGGATAAATTACTCGGGAAAGGCGTTTTTGGCTCACGGTTAAGATACTCAATTCATTCCATCTGCTTCAATCTTAACAAAAAGGCTCACAATTACCCACTGAAGCCGCTATCATTGGGACAAATTAGACAATTGGATGGGACGATGAAAAAGATACTGGTTGTGCGTAACGATAAAATTGGTGACTTCATGCTAGCTTGGCCAAGCTTTGCTATGTTGAAAGCCTCACTACCAGATTGTCACATCACAGCGCTAGTCCCTAACTACACGGTGGCATTGGCCGAGCTATGTCCTTGGATTGATAGCGTGTTGGTTGACCCAACAGAGAAAAGTGACAAAGCCAAACAAATCGAATTGATAAAGCAGATTCGTGCCGAGCAATTCGACGCCTCAATCAATCTATTCTCAACCACTTATAACGCTAAGTTAGTCTGGAAAGGTAAAATCCCTTACCGATTAGCTCCAGCGACTAAGCTGGCGCAGATTTTTTACAATAAACGCATCAAGCAGAAACGTTCGCAATCTGCTAAGCCTGAATTTGAATATAACCTCGACCTTATTCGTGCCTTCCTGACCGACAATAAAGTGAAAGTTGTTGAACCTTCTGCACCTTATCTTTCGTTTAGCGACCAACAGCTTGTTGAGCAAAAAGCGAAGCTGGCGCAGCAATTGAGTTTAAATAGCGATAAACCATGGATCTATGTTCATGCAGGAAGTGGCGGTAGTGCGAATAATTTATCACTACAACAATACACCCAGCTAGTATGTGGCTTAGAGGGCGATTTTGAGGTGGTGCTGACTGCTGGCCCAGGAGAAGAGCAAAAAGCGGCGGAGTTACAAAAACTGATGGCAGAGAATGGCCGAAGTGCGGTGCTTTACGATAACAATGATGGCTTAGTGGACTTCTCTTGCTCTATTGCCTGTGCAGATATGTTTATTGCTGGCTCCACTGGTCCACTGCATATTGCGGCTGCGATTGATGTGCCTACTGTTGGCTTCTTCCCAAGTAAACGTTCTGCAACGCCATTACGTTGGAAGCCAATCAACTCAGAAGGTAATCATATCGCCTTCTGCCCACCCAAAGCGGATGATAAAGCGAGTCAGGAAGATATGGCGCGTATTGATATTGCACAGGTTTTAGTAGAGCTGAAACCTTGGGTCAAGAAATTACTGAAATGATAAAGGGCTCTGATGAGCCCTTTTTGATGCGTTAACGGTGACTTATTTTTTGTAGTGAGGGTCGTTATCACGTGCCCATAAGTCTGCGTACTTAACAAAGGTAGAGTGCGCAGAAAGCACCGCGATAAGGAAGCCTTGTTTACCATCTAGAAAGCCGCGTTTGAGTAGGTACATCTTCAGGAAACAGCCCAGCGCATGAATAATCCCTTGTGATAGAGACGCCTTTTTGCCGCGGGCTTGGCGTTGATCTGCCCAAGCTTTGGCGTAGCCTGCCGATTTAACTAAGTAGTGATTTAGGTTCTGATAAGAGTAGTGAAGAATATCGCCATCTAACTCCGCCACCTGACAGCCTTGTGGGATAATCACAGATTCGTGTACTAGGTTGTCATTGTACTTAGTTAGTTTGTTTGGGTAGAGGCGTACGTGACGGTAATACCATCCAGAGTGCTTGAGGAAACGACCAAATACCCAAGTAAGTTCATTCAAGTTATAAACAGTGTTTTCCGGTGGGTTTTCCAGCATAGCGAGGATGTTCTCACGCAATGTATCATCAATACGCTCATCAGCATCGACCGCTAAAATCCAATCACTGGTGGCGTAGCTTTGTGCTAATTGCTTCTGTTTACCAAACCCAGGCCACTCGGCATTAACATAAAAATGCTCGGTATACTCACGGGCGATAGCTTCAGTACTATCTGTACTTCCTGAGTCGACGATGATGATCTCATCAACCCAGCGTAAACTCTCTAGGCAATCGCGCAGGCTGTCCTGCTCATTCTTAGTGATAATAACGGCGGCAATTGTCGCTCGGTTTTGACTGGCTTGATTCATAATAGTGACTCTTTTTCACAGACCAAGTCGAACATGGCGATGACTTGATCAGAAGTAATTCTGTTCATGGCTTGTTTGTCTTTCACTCGTGAGCGCCAACTCAGTTGCTCGGCAGATTGCCCCGTTTGTTCTTCGATCGCCTGTTGCCAAACACTGACCACATAGTCGAGGTATTGATAGGGACCAGTGCGCTGAGGGTTATGGTGAGCGTACAAACCAATCACAGGCGTGTTCATCGCATTCGCCATATGGGCAGGGCCAGTATCAGGGGCGATCACCAAATCGCATTTGTCTAGCAACGCTAGCATCTGCATCAGAGAGCTTTGTCCAACAAGGTTGGTCACATCACTTTGGCATAGCTCAACAACGTGTTCAGCCAAGTCTGTTTCAACTTTCGCCGGACTGCCGGCTAATATGACATTCCAGCCTTTAGCTTGTGCATGCTTAATGAGCTCGCTATAACCTTGTGCATGCCAGTTTTTATATGACTTGCTTGCTCCGGGTACTAGCACAAGGTTTCGTTTACTGGCATCTAAATGATTTTCTGCCCAGTTGGCATCTCGCTCTGTATAACTTAATCGCCATTTTGGCGTTATATCATCAATACCAATCTGCTCAGCAAACGCCATTAAACCATCGAGGACATGAGGCTTGTCTGGCGAAGGTACTTTGACATTAGTGAATAGGGTTTGGAAATCTTGGCTACGTTTAGCGTCAAAGCCGAGTTTGTATCTCGCTTTGATACCTAATGTGGCAATGCTTGCTCTAAAAGCGTATTGCATGTGCAGCAGCGCATCAAACTGACGGCCTTGGAGTTTTGACCAAAGCTGTTGGTATGCTCGCCAGCCTTGTTTCTTATCAAAAACAATCAGCTCAACCCCATCGATACTCTCAAGCAACTTTGCTTCTAGTGCTCCCGTTATCCAAGTTATTTTAGTATTTGGCCACTGTTTTTGAATGGCCTGAACTGCTGAGATGGTATTACACACATCACCAATCGCAGAGAGGCGCAATATACATAGAGATTGTGGAGCAGTATCAAATAAGGCCATGGTGTCGAGTAACTTATTGTTAGTGATATCGAATTATGCAGAGCTAACGAATAAATGTAAAATAGAACCGATTTCAGCCAATTTTAGGGCACGTTGCCAAGTACAATGAAGACTGCTACTCATAACAACCATACGTTTTGGTATGATGAACAACTGTTGAAAGAGCCAGTAGAAAAGGCTTTTGATGCCAACTACTGGCAGAAGGAAGGTAAGGTTATTGGTAGTGCGACTGGTCGAGGTACAACATGGTTTGTACAGACAGAGACCGTTGCTGCAGCGCTACGTCATTATCGTCGTGGTGGTCTGTTTGGCAAATTGGTCGCAGATAGCTACTGGTTTACTGGCTGGGAGAAGACGCGTAGTTTTCAGGAGTTTCAGCTTTTAAAGCAACTGAGAGAGTCGGGGGTTAATGTACCAAGACCGATAGCCGCATGTGCGATTCGCACCGGCCTGACCTACCGCGCCGATTTACTGAGTGAAAAAGTAGCTAATGCTCGTGATTTAGTGGCTATTTTGCAACAAGCCCCGCTCAGTGCAGAGATGTACCAAAAGATTGGTAAAGAAATCAGAAAAATGCATGACGCTCAAGTCAATCACACTGATCTCAACATTCATAATATTCTGGTGGATGACCAGCAGCAGGTTTGGATCATCGATTTCGATAAGTGTTACCAGCAATCCGGCGATGACTGGAAGCAAGGGAATTTGGAACGATTGAAGCGATCTTTTGTGAAAGAGGTGGGTAAGCGTAGTATCTCATGGCTGGAAAGTGACTGGCAGCCATTGCTTGCTGGCTACCAGTCAAAAGTTTAACCCTTGAGCTTCCTCAACAAGGTTCCCGTCCAGTTTTTGTAGCCTCGGTACAAACGTTTTTTATCACATGGCTTACCTGATTGATTATTTAGGTAGAGCCAGTCTTGCAAATCGTACTCCAGAGCTAGATTTCCACGTTTATAAAATCTTTCCGTAACATCTAGCCCTAATTTTTCTGGGGCATCAACGATGATGTTGTTAGCGATAAACTGTGGCCAGAAATCAGAACCTAAGCCTGCATCTTCACAGGTCAGATTATTGGTCTTAAGTTCCTTACCTATTAGCCTGGATAACCAGTTTAACGTTAAGAACTGCTCAGTAGTGGTGTAGCGTGCCTTATAACCAGGCGTGAGAGTAAAGCTCAGTTCGGGTATCCAGTTGTCAGACCAAATTGTGAGAAGATCCTCGGTCAGGCCGAAGTCAAACAGATCACTTTTGTGGAAATAGACCGCCCTGCCATGGTGGCTAGAGATAAAAAAGGTACTGCTGGTCAAGGTTCGCTGGTTAAAATAAGAGAACGACTCTCGCCGAGGTAAATTTGCGTACTGGCAGTACAAATCGACAAACTGTCGGCCAATAAGTTTGTTATCGGAACGCATTTTGACTGCGTATTTTGTCGTTACTGCTTTGAGTCCATAGTGGGAGCTAACCATTTGACGATTATTGTTTAGAGTCTGCGGTTGTCCATCGTGATAAATAGTATTGGAGCCTGGGTCATCGAGTTCAAGTACCTGATCATAGTCCAAGCCTTGATGCGGTTGGCCCTTCCACGTTGATAGAATGATGGTAGAAGCGGGAAAAAATTGTCGAATTGAACTCAGGCACTCATTGGTGATGCCTGTTAGTTGAGTTCGGTCATTACTCGCTTGAACCGGACCTTGAACAACAAAAGTGATATCGTTATCTGCGATCTGAATCATTTTGCTACCTGTTAAGAAAGTCCGTGTACTCTTGCGGAACGCCACAGAAGATCACTTCACTTCGTTCAATTAGATGGTAGTGAACCTCTAAGCCTTTTTCTATCAGTAGGTTATATAAAGGAGCAATGTACAGTTCTCCTTTTTCCCATTCTTGTTTAGGCTTAGCTACATAGGCTTGATAGGCATCTATGTAGGCTTGCTTGCGATTAAAATGATACAGACCTGTGCTACAAAGATCAGATATTGGGTTCTTCTCAGCAGTTTTGATTACTTTAGTTGAGCCTTCATTTTTTGGCAGTGCAAAAGACCAGTTGTCACCAGAGCCTCTAAATACTTCCAAATAGGCATCACCGACTTTACTGACATCAGGAAATTTAAAATTAGGCCTGAAAGTGTCAATGTTAAATACGGTAATCGCTCCCTGATAGTCGGGAAGTTGTTGCTCTAATAATTCTAAACCTAAGGCAACAGTTTCCGCCTGCCCCCTTGTTTCTTGGTTTAGAACAACAACGTAAAACTCTTTGATACCAAGCTGTTGTGCTCGCTGTTTAACAAAGGCTTCTGTTTCGTAGACATCTCTGACGATGAACAGAAATGGTAGTGAAGCAAAATAAGCCTGAAAGCTCTTAACAGAATGGTCAAATAAGGTTTCACCGTGAGCTTCAAGCATGTACTTAGGCTTTGTGTAGCCAGCTTTAAAAAAGCGCGAGCTCATGCCCGCCATTGGTATCACGATCATTGTTCTAGCCTCTGCAGAATTTGATGTAGTCTGAATGCATTGGCGAATAGGGCATCTTGTCGACGCTTATCATCCGCGTGAAGTGGTAGCATAGAGAGGAAAAGTTGGATCTGCATGGCGTATAAGTTTTGCGCTGTAATGCCAAACTCTTCTTCGACCATTTGTATAAAGGCTTGCTGTGTTTCTCTATGAGCACCGTTATCTTCAATACACAAAGTAATACTTTGGCCCTTAAGGGATACATCATAGTAGCCGGCAATGATCCAATCATATAGGCCTAAAATAGAGTGACTCAGCTTTGCAAGATCATAGCGAACATCACCATAGATCGTCAGACGTCCATCAGGCGTCATCCCTCTAGGGTCTATGGTTTTTACTTTGCCAGCTCGAAAGTCATATAGGATATTGCTGAAGCAAAAGTCGCCATGTAAAACGCCAAGTTGTGCTTGGGCGTCAGGTAGATGCTTCTCACTATTTGCAAGAATTTGCTTGAGAGTGACTTCTTGGTCTTGATAAATCCAAGTGCTGTCTAGGTCGATGTTTCGCGCTTGGCAGAATTCAGCTAATCGTTCAGGGGTTTTTCCGCCAAAGAGAATATCTAGCGTGTTGGCGTGAGTATCCGCTTCAACGGATTGCCTGCTGCAAGCGGATAGAAACTCAATACAGCCTGTTAGGATTTGCTGCCAAACTTGGGTTGGCAATTTTGAAAAAACGAATAACTCGTTCAAAGCGGTAAGATGCAGGTATTCAAGTTTGTATGAAACTTTGCCTTGCTCGTTACGGCTGCCTAAATACTGTGGGATGTAACCACGCAGTGGATATGGGAGCAGCTCGAACCAATTAGCCTCTGCGGCAATTTTTTCGTTTTTAATGCTCGCTTTTTCAATCCACTTTGGTGTTATAGTCAGCTCATTAAACGCTCGTTGAGTGGTATGCTCTGCTTTTGAGCGATAGTAAGTGTTTACATGGCCAAAATCCAGCCAACCATTTGAGTCAACAGGCGTGAGTCCTACCGATTGATGGTAACGGTTTAACCCCTCGATGAAGTTCCATTCGCTTTGGGTTATGCAACGAACTAACTCACGCGGTTGGCTAAACTTAAAGTAGCCATCGATAATGCGATTAGTTTCTGCGCTTAGTTGTTGTTCGGTATCTTTTAGCCAATGAGCCTTGTCATCAGTTAATACTGCCCAGTTATAACTGTCTTTCGCAGTCGAAATACTCGCGATATCATCACCGATAGGAAGCTGAGAGAAAAGGGTATCGCCATAGAGAATATGTAAAGGTGTGTTTAGCGAGTGACCACTGATATTAATCGCAGCGACTATGGAAGCACCCAAGCTGAGACCATCAGGTGTATTGATTAAAGTTACATTTTGTTGTTTTAACCATTGCTGATCGAGACTTGAAGCAGAAAAAGATTCTGGAACTGATAGGTATACATCAACTCCATCTGGTACCAGAGCAACTTGATGCTGAAACAATCGTCGATTACCTAGTGGCAAAAAGCTAGGTGGAATATGGCCAAACTCCGATTCCAGTTCTTGTCCAACATAGGCTCCGGACATAATTAGGAACATTGTTTTTCCTTTTCAAATAGCTGGTTAATTTGCTCAAATGAGAGTTCTGCAAACTCTGACGGACGTACTGCTCGGTCATCAATGTAGAAACCTTCATGGCCGCACCATGGTTTTCCTACAATGATTTCATCGTAAGGGATGTCATGTTTGTCCAGCCATTCTGTAATGATAGGTAGAGTATGGATATTGATTTTACCTATATTACCTTGATAGGTTCGCATATTACGCGCAGTGGCGATCACTATTTCAAACCCTTGTTCTTTATAGTTTTTTAGTTGCTCAATCACGTCTGTACGCGGTAGGACATTTTTATAGTCTGAAGTGTTGGCTTGCGTGAGTGTTCCGTCTAAGTCGACGATTAGCTTTTTCATGTAATTTAGTTCCTAGTCCAGATCTATTTGAGCGAGGGATTGATTGATGGCACCAGTATTTTTATTTACCACAGATAGCGCCTGTTGACCGCTTGCTTGTCGCTGCTGTTTGTCCGTTAGCCAGAACTTTAGCTGCGATACAATACTCTCAGCATTGTCAGTAATTTTACATGCACCCGAGGCAACAAGAGCGTGAGTGATATCAGTAAAATTGTAATAACTTGGTCCAGTCAGAGTCGGTATGCCAAGTGCAGCTGGCTCTAGTAAATTATGGCCACCGACTTTTTTTCCGATCAAGCTGCCACCCATAAAACAGACGTCACTGGCCTGCATTAAAGTGAGCATCTCTCCCATGGTATCGCCAAGGTAAACTTGAGTTTCTTGTTCGATGACATTACCACTACTTCTCGTTACTGTTAGAAAGCCTAGCTCTTGGGATAGCTTAGCGACATTGCTAAACCGCTCTGGGTGCCTGGGAACAATAATCAATAGACATTCTGGTAGATAGGAGAGAAGCTGCCTATGTACTGATAACAATTGCTTGTCTTCACCTTCATGAGTGCTAGCGGCAATCCAGACTGGGCGGTCTTTACCTAACTGTTCTCTCAATTGATTGCCCTGAGTGAGTACGGTATCTGTTATAGATATATCGAACTTTATCGAGCCCGTGACGACCAGCTTTTCCTTATCCACACCGAGATTGAAAAAACGCTCCGCATCATCATGGTATTGGCACAGAACTTTGGATAGCTGTTTGGCCATTGGGATGAATAAGGGGAGAACTTTTTTATAGCCACGATAGGATTTTTCAGACAGACGCGCATTGAGCAAGGTAATAGGTATTCCAGCTTTACCAACCACGTTAAGAGTGTTTGGCCACAACTCGGTTTCAACAATGATTAACTGTGATGGTTTGATGACTCGAATAAACTTGCTAATCGCAAATGAGAAATCTACGGGAGTATAGCGGTGTGTAACTAAGCCTCCTAGCCGCTCGGCTTGTTCGGCACCTGTTGACGTTGTAGTCGTGAGTACGATGTCTACCTCAGGGTGGCGAGACTTGAGCTGTTTAATCAATGGAGTAACAGCAATCGTTTCACCGACAGAAGCTGCGTGAATCCAAATCGGCTGTTGGCAATTAGGGATGGTGGGGGTAAAACCGAAGTGCTCTTTCCACCTTTTGCCCACACTCGGCTTGCCCTGCTTCTTTTTATAGAGACTGTATAAAAGAAGCGGGGCGACCAGTGTCAGTAGTAGAGAGTATAAGAATCGGGCTAGCACGTTTACTTTACAAGATCTTCTGGGTTTATATGTGTCCACTTACCGCGTGGCTTATCGATGTACTGAAAATGTTCATTGGTAAATGTGCCCTGGATACAAACGTACTTTCTATCTTCAGTATTAACTGGTTTTCCTTCCAGAGCTTGATTCAGAACGGTAGGACCCGTTGAATGGTAAATGCCCATTTCAGGTTTATAGTGGTTGATGTTATATACCACTTGGTCAATCGTCGCCTGTAAGTCCTCGTTATTAGGCGCTGATGCAATAAAGTAGTTAGTAATCTCAGTGTTGTTACTGACTTTGATATATAGCTCTTTATCATTCCCGAGTAGTTTGTCTAAAGACCAAACTAGAGTGGCGTCAATGTCCATATAAACACCACCTTGAGTATTTAAGACAACCAGACGCCAAAGGTCAGCTTGTGCTGCGCCATTGGTCAGACGAGAGTAGGCTGTATAAACTTCGGGAGAAGCATTCTCTTTTAGGAACTCTCCTCTCGCTTCCGTGCTTACGTAGCGATAGTCACAGTTGAGTGACATCAGGCGGTTAAAAAGGTAATTCAGATAAACTGGAAGACTCGCCTGATCGGTAAAGTTTGTTTGCCAGATGGTTCGAGGAATTGCTCTGTCGCCGCTTAACCTTACTTTGGCTGGCGCATAAGCTGGAATGGTAAAGCGAACTTTTGGTAGCGCCCAATGAAATGGATAGGAAAGCACCTTAAAAATATTTCCTGTAAGGCGAATTAATCGATTAGCGATTAATATCTTAAGTTGGCTCATTATTTTGATTTCCTACCTTTAGTTATTATTTGAATTTAGTGCGCAGCCAATCGATGCAACGATTTGATCGCTAGTTGGCTTACTGCCATTGGCATTCATTACTATCCAATGTTTTTCGTACAATGGTGTATAGCGGAATGGAACCGTAGCGTAGAAGATACCAACAGTGGGTGTATGCGTTGATATCGCGACATTGCGTATGCCGGTATCGGGTGCTACAACCAAAGTAGCTTTAGCGATAAACTCGACCAGTTCATCTAGCGGCAAGCAAGGTTGAATCTTAAGTTTTCCAGCGTCAGCAAGATCTTGTAAAAATTCACCTTTCTCAAAATCATTCTTTCCTTCAAGGAAAACATGCTTAACATCAGGTTGATGTTCAATCGCTTGCTCGATGACCTCACGCATTTCCTGTTTAGAAAGTATTTTTCTTAGCTGAGAAGCACCACTAAAGTAGACCACGTATGGTTCATAGGTATCTTTTAGTTCACGGTGATCGGGATAAGCGAAGTCGAGTGGGTAAGTTGGGTTGTGGCCAAGGATTTTTAGCATGTCGAGCATGCATTCAACTTCAGGCTGAAAGTCCGAACGAAACACAGCGAGGTTGTACAGCTTTCCGCACAAGAATGATGTGTACGGGAACCCTACTTTTAATTTTGCTTTAGTGAGTAGCGTCAGCCAATAAGAGCGGTTAGTACCGGCGACGTCAAAAACAATATCTTGCTCGTCAAGCTGATTGTAATCTTGATACTTCTCTTTTAACGATAGCCCCTTTGAATCTTCGCGACTTTTCATCACGATAGTTTTATCTGCTAATTCTGATGGGGTGCCGTAAAGGTAGTTGGAAACGGTAACCAGAGTGATTTCTGCGTTTGGGAAGAACTTTCTCGCTTCCACCAAGAAAGGACGCACAATAACTTGATCACCTAGTGCGGCGTGACGAATGACAGCAATTTTTTTTATGTTCTTGGGTTCGAACTCATCTTTAATATATTGACGAGCACTTTTTGCGGCATAAGCGCCTTTCTCAAACCAAAGGTGTTTCATTATTTTCTTTTCCAATAAATGTACTTAGAGCGTTGATAACTTTTTCTGGCATCAGCTTATTGAGACAGTCAAGGTGCCCATATGGACACTCTCGCTTAAAGCAGGGGCGACACTCAATATCTGTATGCACCATAGCAAGCTTGTCTGTCAGTGGAGGTGTATATTCTGGTGAACTAGAACCATAGATGGCAACAATATTGCAGCCGACTGCAGATGAAACATGCATTAAGCCGGAATCATTGGTTACAACTGTATGGCATGCAGCTAGCAAATCAACGGCTTCTATTAATGATGTTTGTCCGGCGAGATTATGAACGAACTGTTGGTCATCTTCATTTAACGCGGAACGAATCAGTTCACAGACGGGATGATCTTTTCCTGAGCCAAATAGCCAAATCTGATAACCACAGGAAATGGCATGTTTGGCTACTTGAGCGTAATAGTGATCTGGCCAGCGTTTCGCAGGACCAAACTCAGCACCTGGACATAAACCAATAACGGGTTTGTTTGACGTGAGTTGCAGTCTCGTTCTGGCTTTAATCTGATTTTCTGCATCAACCGTTAACTTAGGCGTTGGGCAGTTTTTTAATTCCACTTCGTCTCGCATGCTTGCTTTGTTTGCCGCTAAAGCAACATAGCGTTCAACCATGTATTGGAAGACACGTTTGTCTGGTCTTAAATCAGTCAGCAAGCCATAGCGGAATTCACCTTTCCAGCCGGTTCTGTTTGGAATGCCGGCAAACAGAGGGATCAATGCGGATTTTGCTGAATTGGGTAATACAAATGCGTGGGTGTAATGGTTTTTTTGCAGATCTTTGCCAATTTTTCTTCTCGCAAACAAGTCAAACTTACCGTGCCCAATCGGCATTTCGATTGCGCGAGAGACTTGTGGCATACGCTCAAGAATCGGTTTACACCAAGCAGGAGCCAGGACATCAATCTCGGCTTGTGGGTGCTGTTTTTTTAGCGATATATAGAGGCTTTGAGACATGACCATGTCTCCCACCCACGATGGGCCAATGATAAGAATTTTCATCTAACTGTTATCTGCATGTGAATCGACGTTGAGGATAGCATATTGTTGGTGTGATGATAACGTCACGGTTTTATCTACTTTTATCAATAATGCGTGTTCTTGTATGGAAAATAATTCAAACAGAAGCATGATTATGGTCTAATTAGCGTCCAGTTTACTGTAATCAGTTCGTGTAAGTGAGACATCAATCAATGAAAATCTGCGTCATCAGCTTGAAACGCTCTCCTGAAAGAAGAGAAAACATAAAAAAGCAGCTTGATGCCTTAGGGTTAGAGTTCGAATTTTTTGATGCAGTAGATGGTCGCGCTGAGCCTCCTCACCCACTGTTTGCTAAGTATGACTACTTCAAACGTCTGTGGCTAACTAATGGCCGTATGCCATCTAAGGGCGAAATGGGGTGTTATGCGAGTCATTACTTGATTTGGCAAAAGTGTGTATCGTCTGGTGAGTCAATCTTAGTGATTGAAGACGACTCATATGTAAAGCCAGTTATTGTTGATTTACTCCCATATATCGAAGACAAAGTGGAGCAATACGGCTTTCTTCGTTTAGAGCCGGAAACGACCAAATGTAATCTCTTTATGAAAGAAGAGTGCGATACGTATTCCATATCTTTTATGGATAACAATTTTGGTGGTACACGCTCTTATGCCATTTCTCCACAAGCCGCTCAGAAGTTGCTAAATGGATCCGAACGTTGGAGCATGCCAGTCGACAACTATATTGGTTCCCTCTATTTGCACGGGATGCCTTCATATCAAATGTACCCAACAATTATACCAACGCTGGAAGAGCATCCAGAAGAGTTTGGGACCACTATCCAGTTGGGTGAAGAGTCTAAACCACCTGTCTATAGAAAACTGACTAGAGAGATTTACTCTCTATTTAGAAAATATATGATGAAAAAAACAAACTCTAAATATAAATATCAATGAAATATATCGACCTAAAAATATGGGAGCGTTTTCTCTTATTGAGCCCAGTTATTTGGAGTTGGGCTATTGTATTTAACTTTCCTGAATCAAAACACGTTATTTCACGCCTTGTTGCGCTTGTTTGTATATACTGCGTCACAGTGTACCCTTCAGAAGTACGTTCAAAAATAAGGCATAAAGAGAGTGGTTTTTTCTTGCTGATCTTGGCTCTTATTGCTAGTTATTTTAGTTTCCTTCATTATTTTAGAGGTGGGCATTTTGATTTCGCTAGAGTTGTTTGGACGATATTTTTCTACTTCCTTTTGGTCCCATATCGATTTTTTGAACATAAAGTGCTTAGGGATATGATATTTGTAAGTTCCCTATTTTTTGGTGCGGTAGCATGTTATCAACTTATCATACTTAATGATATGAGAATCGGTGGGATCGTGAATTCTGGCCCATATGGTTTTGCCGCTGGTTTGTTATTAGTTCTGGTTCTAGTTGATTTATTCAATTGTAAGAAAGTAATAGTTAGAAATATAGCTTTTGACGTTATATCTTTCGTTATATTGGTACTATGTATTGCTTTATCTCAAACGAGAACATCATGGTTGGCAATGTTTGTTGTATTGTTTTTTGTTATGATTAGGTGCTTGAGAAATAAATCATTTAAAATGCAATTTGCTCTAATTGGTGTATTCTTGATTGGTAGCGTTACTTTAACTCATGTAGATATGTTTAAAAAAAGAATAAATGCTACTAAGTGGGAGTACTCTCAAATTGAGAAAGGTAACTTAAATACATCATTAGGTTCTAGATATGATATGTGGTTCAATGGTCTAGAGTTCATAAAAAGTAGCCCTATAATAGGCTTGAGTGACAAGGAAGAACAAAGTAAAATACAAAGTTCTTATCAAGTTGGCACTATGCAAGATAGAGCGCACAAGATACTTCATCATAATAAATCTAGCTATCATAATATATTTGTGCAAGCTGGAGTAAAAGGTGGCGTGATAGCAGTGGCTCTGATGTGTCTTTTACTCTTGACGCCATTCCTAATAAAGTGCGATTCACATTATAAAGTCTATAGTTACCCAATTGCTATATTTACTGTTATATCAACTCAGTTTGAGTCACACTTTACAATATACAACCAAGCGGCTTACTTTTATATCTTTCTAATTGGATGCCTGATTATGTCATCTCTGCGAGAAGGGAACGGTACTTAGTGCTACTTTCGTAACAACTGCTTTTGCCATTCATAGAAACGACCTATTGGCCCTTTATGCTTCCCAATTAAGAAACCTAGACTTCGTTTGGAAGACCAACTGTTGTTAAACCAGTGAGTCATATAAACTTTCTCGCTCGGAGTATACTCTAACTTACATTTGTCAGGGTCGTACTCAAAAAAAGCAGCTTTCTCATGTACTCTACAGGCTTCTCTATTTCGCCAATCTTCTTGAAAAAGGACGTATGTTTGAATTGATGGACCAATATAAAGCGGTGAGTTCCATATGTCTTTTTCGTAAAACTCTATCAAACGAGCCAAGATTTTTGAGTTAGGCTCACTGTAAATAACTGCGGTACCAGTTTGAGTGTCTGTCTCATACCCAACGGAAAAAAGAAGCCCCTCAAAAAGTTCAAATGGATCTTTAGTAATGGTAACGTCTGTATCTAAATATAGTCCGCCAGTGTGTTGCAGCACCTTCAGCCTGATATAGTCAGAAACAAATGCATAAAGTTTACGATCTAAGCATTCTCGAGCAAACCGGCACTCATTAATCCACTGTTTAACTAAGTGCGATTGATCTGTCCAAACGGTTACATCAAAACCTTGTTTAACCCAATCGGCAATGCAGACTTGAGCAAGAGTATTCATTTGACTACCAAGCCAAACAGTGTGGATTTTTTTAATGGTCATTAGAATTAGGCCTAATATGTGAGCTCATTTGCCCAGTTAATGTCTTCTTGTATCACTCTAGCTGGGTTACCAACCGCAACGACGTTATGGTTAATGCTCTTAGTTAAAGTAGAGTTAATACCCACGACAGAGTTATTGCCAATAGATGCACCTTTTAAGACAGTGACATTATCAGCAAGCCAGACGCTGTTTCCGATATGAATACTCTTTGCAGGGTTCATTCGCTGCCCCTGTTTCAGAATGTTATGCCCATCACTAGTCATTACTTTTACGTTGCGTGAAAACATACAGTTGTCACCAATCGTGAGTTGAGTTCCTCGCTCCCGACAAGAAATAAAGCAGTTTTCACCAATCACACAATCTTTGCCGATGACTAGCGTGCAATCATTGCCATCTAGCTCGATAGAGACGCCTTTCAAATTAGCACCATCTTTGAAAACTAACTTGTTGCCACTACCAGTCACATGGATGTCGCAGTAACGAATACGAGTCTTTTGGCCAACTTCTACCGTATTGCCTGATTTAATACGTATTTTATTGCGAAGACGCGCCAGTAGAGAGAAGTGTGCCATAAAAACCTTCTATTTGTTCTTTCTAAATACATAATTACCGGCAACTTTTCTCCACAAACCTAACACTGAGGTTTTAGGAAAAATCGCAATACGGCGGATTTGGTATAGGTCTTGGTGAAAAGCGAGAGGGCCGCTATTTGTCGCAACCGCGAAATCAAACTCGAGCTCTCTGGCAATTCTTTTTGAGTTTTCGTCTAGGTCGCCATACGGATAAGCAAATGAAGTTAGCGGTTTGCCGATGATGGACTCTAGCTCAAGCTTGTTCTGTTCCATTTCTTGCTTTTGTTCTTCATATGAAAGTTTGCTCAAGAATGGATGTGTAAGTGTATGCCCACCAATCTCAATATAGCCAGAGTCTGCCATGGCTTTAATTTGCTCACTATTCATTAGCTGGAAGGGCTTATCTGGGTTCTCGCTTGCCTCAACATCCCAGCGGTTATAAGTTTCGCCAGTAACGACATAGACAATTGCTTTGAAACCATACTTTTTCAAAAGAGGTAACATCAGTTCATAGTTGTCGACGAAACCATCATCCACCGTTAGCATAAAGTAACGCTTATTGGGATTGAGTCTTTCGATAGTCCCTTTATTTGCCAAACCTTCAAACGTAAGGCTCTCAAAGCCCAAACGTTTTAGCAGCTGAAGATGTTTTTCAAACAACTTAATATCGATGTATGGGCCGCGCGTTCCTTTTTTCGATTCGTTGTCGATAAAGCGGTGATACATCAAGATAGGCATCTCTTTCTGCAGTTTGCTGATCACCACATCTTGATAAATTGATTCAACTTGGGAGACGATATTTTCGAGGTCGTAGTTATCACGAATAGCTTGTGTGACTGCAGGATCACATGATGGCTGATTCAGACCTTTTTCTACTTCTTGGGCAATAGAGCTAAAATCGATATCGAGAATATTTGGGCCGATATCACCAAAGTTTGTCGCCATCGCGTGAGACAGATTATGCTCATCGACTATGCCAATTGAAATCGCCTCGCCAATCGCGAGTGTCGGACGGCCACAAAGTAAAGACTCCATAGCGACTCGGCCTGCGCCAATGACTAGGTCTGACTGATGTAGTACCTGTGCAACATCGTTGGTATAACCAGGGAACGAGGCTTTGTTGGCAAACTTTTCAAACCTAGCTTCCATGGCGGAGCCGGTTAAGACTCGCACATCATAGTTATCGAGATCGAGGCATTCATCTAGCAAGCGGTAACATAAATCACCTTTAGGGCCAGTCAAGCGACCAACAATGGTAATGATAGGTTTAGTGTTATTCGGGGGCTCAGTTGGCGAAAATGCCTGAGTCTCTATGCCATTTCGGCTTACTGTTAACTGAGTGGCAGGTACAGCCAGTTCTTCAATCAGTTGCTGCTCAATTGCTTCACACACTGGAAGCGCTTTATCACCCATGGCATGAAAGGCTTTACGTGAACGGTGCACCGGTTGGCGGCCATGCACTGTGGTAACCATAGGAGTGCCAGTGATTTTGCATGCAACATGGCAGCTCCAGCTGGATGCGCGCGAGTGAGCATGAACCAGTTGAATATTGTGTTTTTTGATGAGGTAGACAAGATAAGCGACATGCCAAAATCGGCGCGGGATACTGCGCTTATTGAAGCGAAGCTTAAAAAAATTACCTAAGAATGGTTTAGTCAGAGTATCCGATACATAGTGAACGGTATGACCGCGTTTGGTTAGCTGATTGCCTACAGTTGTCGCATACACTTCTGCTCCAGTTACTTCTAACTGGGACAGTGCCATTAAAATATTCATCAGTTAACCCACGAGACTCTTATAAACGCTGTATTCTAATCTGCAAACATCCAGAGTTCAAAGCACGAACTCTGGAGATTTGAAGTCGTGGAGTTACTTATTGATAATCGACATATACTCAGCAACACCTTCTGCAACAGTTTTAAACTGATGGTTGCAACCCGCTGTGCGCAGGTTTGTTAAGTCCGCTTGAGTATATTCTTGGTAGGCACCTTTCAAGTGCTCAGGGAATGGGATAGTTTCTACAGTACCTTGGCCGTGGTACTTGATTACCGCTTTAGCAACTTCTTCAAAAGATTCAGCGTTACCAGAACCAAGGTTGAATATTCCTGATACGCCATTTTGCATAAACCAAAGGTTAACGGCTGCAACATCGCCAACGTAAACAAAGTCTCGCTTGAAAGTCTCACTGCCAGCAAATAGCTTTGGATTCTCGCCAGCATTCATTTGGTTGTTTAAATGAAATGCTACTGAAGCCATAGAGCCTTTGTGCTGCTCGCGAGGACCATAGACGTTGAAGTAACGGAATCCGGTCACTTGAGATAGCTTTTCGCCATGTTCTTCGGCATCTTGCCAGATACGACGAACGTAGTTGTCAAACTGCTGCTTAGAGTAACCATAGACATTTAATGCGCCTTCGTACTGTTTCTCTTCGATGAAAGTATCTGTCTCACCGTAAGTTGCCGCAGAAGAAGCGTAGAGGAAAGGAATTTCACGCTCAAGGCAGTAATGAAGAAGCTCTTTTGAGTACTCATAGTTGTTGAGCATCATGTACTTGCCATCCCACTCAGTGGTCGCAGAGCATGCACCTTCATGAAAAATAGCTTCGATAGGACCAAAGTCATCACCTGCCATGATTTGCGTAAGGAAATCATCTCGATCCATGTAATCTGCGATATCAAGATCGACGAGGTTTTGAAACTTCTTACCGTTCTTTAGGTTATCGACAACTAAGATGTCATTAATGCCTTGCTCGTTAAGTGCTTTGATGATGTTGCTGCCAATCATGCCAGCGCCGCCAGTTACGATGATCATAGTGAACTACCTAAAATTTGCATATATCGGACTATTCTAACACCGAATACTACTCGTATGAAGATCGACGAAACGTTACATAGGGCAGAACTATGGTTTGCAAACTCTCAGCGTCGTAAAAGCTTAAATGCGGCTTATAGATTGAATAAAGTTGAATGAGGGACAGAAAAAATAATTATCCAATCTTAAAGTAAACACAGTAAGTTGCATCCAATCAAAACAAAACTCGATCCGATATGAGGAATCAAGTAAACTACTGGACAAATTTGGTTGTTAACTATAGTTAATAGTTCATCTCTGCTTGTTAAACAACAAGAGATCTTATCTTTAGAATGTATGGATGAAATTTGGTGTGAATATGAGGTGTAATAGCACTGTCTATGTGTGTCAATTATAAGGCTGTATTAAGTGGCAGATTTTAAACGCTATTTCTCGAGTACTTCTTGGTTGTTCCTCGAGAAAATATTGTCTATTTTTTCAAGCTTAATAGTGGGAGCATATGTCGCTAGAACTTTTGGGCCTCATGATTTTGGTAGTTATAGCTACTATGTTTTGATATATGGCATATTACTTCCTATATCCAAATTTGGAGTAGATAGCACATACTATATCGAATTGATGAAAGATAGAACGAAATTTAATGAATTATTTACTAACGCATTTTTTGCTAGATTAATCGTTTCAGTTGTAATTTTTCTACTATCTTTTGTCTATGTGATTATCTTTAGTAGAGATTATCATTTATTGATTGTTAGCGTATCTGTTGTTTTATCATTTACGACAATTGTAGATGTTACGCAACAAGTGAAGGTTAACTCAGATATAGTTGCGAAGTGTAGGATATTTCAATTAACTGTATCTTCATTAATTAAGTTATATATTGCGTTTTCTGGTCTTCATTACTATTACCTTGTCTATGTGCTGCTTTTTGACGCGGTTGTTATTCTGTCTTTGTATTATTTATTTATATTGCGAGGCAATGTTAATATTGGTGTTTTTGATTTTTCCTCGATTGGTAAGTTATATAGAGTTTCATTTTTCGTTTTTCTTTCCAGTATTTGTACTGTTTTATATGCGAGGATAGATTCACTTATGATATATAACCTTCTTGGAAATGAGCAGTTAGGTATATACTCGGTGGCGGTACGGTTAAGTGAGTCTTGGCTGTTTATTCCAATGATTCTTTCCTCATCTTTATTTCCTGCAGTGTATGAATATGTAAATAATAATGATGGATCCTATGAAGGAAAGCTAGAAGATTTGTATTCTATAATATCAATTTTAGGAGTGTCAGCTGTTTTAGGTGCATTTATATTCTCTGATTTTTTTGTTGGTATGCTATTCGGTGAGGGCTTTTCTGAAAGCTCTGATGTCCTAAAAATAAGAATAATTGAAACTATGATTGCTAGCGTTGGTATAGTGGCAAACAAATGGGTTATTTCTGAAGGTTTTCAAAAATCGAACTTTATATTTGTTCTCATAGGTCTATTGGTTAATGTTGTTCTTAATGCTCTATTTATACCAATTTTTGGTGTTAAAGGTGCAGCCTATGCGAGCGTAATAGCAATACTAATGACAGTTATTATTTCACCCTGCTTTGTGAAAGAGTTTAGGAAAGACGTAATGAGAAGAATAAGATCTATTTTAATCTTTCCTTTTATTTTTAGAAAATTGAGGCGTGTGTTTTGATTATATATTTAGGCAATGGTGGGTTGGGAAATCAATTGTATCAATTGAGGTTTCTAGACCACCTTAGACGAGAAGGAGAGATTATTTTTTCTACTTCCTTACTCGAAGCGGAAAGTCTATTAGAGTTTGAAAATCTGATTACAAGTAAAAATAAAATTATTAACAAGTTAGTTAATAGAGTAGGTAGAAGAATACTGATATTTCTGTCTAAGTTAAGAGTTATTAGCTCTACTAATGTTACTACTAGCAAATATCATTGTTTTACTCATGAAAATGGGATTTATGAAAACAAAAAAGGCTTATTACCTATCAATTACGTATATCCCTGCTATTGTCATCATAAAGGGATTTCGAACTTACCTGCTAGGGAGTTTTCTGTAAAACGACAACATCTGAGCGATGCAAATAATTATTGGGATTCATTTGATCTAAATGAAAAAACGGTTGTAGGTATTCATGTTAGAAGAAATGACTATTTAGAATATAGTGTGCTAGGAAAGAAAAATCCTAGCCTACCAATAGATTTTTTCAAAGATGAGGTTTTAAAAATAAGAGAAGCAGTTGATGACTTTACTCTACTTGTATTTACTGATGATCGTGAATATGTTTATAAGGAGTTAGAGACATTAGGTAGTATAATAGTCTCGGATAATAATATGTATGTCGATTTTGCATTAATGCTTAAATGCGATTACCTAATTATATCTCCAAGCACCTTCTCATATTGGGCTGCGGTTATGAACAAAAATGCTAAAGAAATCATCGCCCCTCGGTATTGGCTAGGTTGGAAAAGTGGTACCACTTATCCTAAAGGCTTAGACTATAAAAACTTTCGACTCGTGGATGTAACAATAGATGAATGTAACTAATATTATTAATAGTGTAGTGAACTATAAACGTAGCAAAAGGCTGCTTTCTATGGGAATTAAGGGGTATTTATCAGATATAGGGTGGTTGAAGAGTCTTGAACTAGGTGTCCCGGTGGATTCGAATGGAGAGCCTGTACCTTGGGTAACTTATCCTTTTATAGATTTTATTTCAGAACGATTGAAAGACACGCATCGTATTTTTGAGTTTGGCAGTGGTAACTCTACAAACTTTTATTCGGCAAGGGCGAGTTTTGTACACGCCGTAGAGCACGATGAGAAATGGGTGGAATACTTGAGAAGAAATAACTTTCTCAAGGGAAATGTAAGCTTACAACACGTATCTCTTGAAGATGGTTATAGTCGTTCATTTGAAAAGCGATCAGATACTGGAACATTTGATTTGATCATCGTCGATGGAAGAGAACGGGTTTCCTGTATAAAATCGGTTATTAGTTTAGTTAATGAATGTGCTGTTATAGTTTTGGATGACTCAGAGCGAGAAAGGTACAAAGATGCGATTGAAGCTCTAACCAAAGCTAACTATAAACAACTTGATTTTTATGGATTAGCTCCAAATGTAACCTATAAGAAATGTACTAGTGTTTTTTATAAGAAAAATAATTGTTTAAATATTTAGGGTTGGAACATGTTTAATAAAATTCTTAGAAAGTTAGGCTTAAAGTCTTTTAGCTCTAAAAGCTATTGGGAAGAACGATATCAAGCTGGAGGTAACTCTGGTAATGGTTCATATAACGAATTGGCGGATTTTAAAGCAAAAGTGATCAATGATTTTGTTGAAAAGCATAATATTAATACGGTGGTTGAATATGGGTGTGGGGATGGTAACCAGTTGCTACTCTCCAACTATAAAAACTACATAGGTTTCGATGTTAGTGCCAAAGCTGTAGAAATATGTCGAGAGAAGTTTTTGGGTGATTCAAGTAAAAAATTTTTATTAGTCGATGAGTATAGTGGCCAGAAAGCTGATCTAACATTGTCACTAGATGTAATATACCACCTTATAGAGGATGGCGTGTTTAATAATTACATGCAAAGATTATTCGACTCATCTAATAATTTCGTCATTATCTACTCATCCAATAAGGAAGAAAACCCTGAAGTAGGGCATGTAAAGCATCGGCTGTTTACGAAATGGGTAAGTGATAATGTCGGTTTTGAGCTTGTTGAAAAAATCGATAACATCCACCCATATGAATCTGGTGGCTCATTTGCTGACTTCTATATTTTTAAGAAGATGAAGTAACATGTCATTTAATATTCCAGTGTTATTGATTACATTCAATAAACTCGAGCAAACAAGGAAACTCATTGAGTCATTAAAGGTAATTCAACCAAAAAAAATATATGTCTCAAATGACGGCCCTAGATTTGGAGTTGATAGGGATGAAGTTGTATATGAAGTTAGAAGCCTCATTGAAAAAGAGATTAACTGGGATTGCGATGTAATAAAGATATATCATTCCCAAAATCTTGGCTGTGCCAAATGTGTACCGTACGCTATCAATTATCTATTTCAAAATGAAGAATTGGGAATAATATTGGAAGAAGACTGTATTCCCAGTCCAGATTTTTTTGAGTACCAAAAAGAAATGTTACTTCACTACAAAGACGATATGCGAGTTATGGCTATCTGTGGTTACAAGCCACTAAAGTGCATTGAAGGCCCAAGTAATAGCTACTATTTTTCTAGGTATGTGTCTTTTTGGGGATGGGGGACTTGGAAGAGAGCCTGGGCTAAGTTTGACTTTGAGATGGATGAACTAGATACATTGGTTAATAGCGGTCTGCTTCGTCGTAACTTTCCAACATACATTGAATATTCAGCAAATAAAATAGCTTTTACTCAAACTAAAGAAGGTAAGAACAGTTCCTGGGGATATCGTTGGGCGTATAGCATGATTATAAACCGAGGGGTGGCAATATATCCTTACTGTAATACAATTGTAAATATTGGATTTAGTATTGAAACTGCAACCCACACGACTAGTAAATTGGGCGTTGGATTATCTGATTCTTACCAAGATATGAATTTCCCACTTATACATCCAAATAACATTCTTATTAACAGAGTTGCTGAATTAATCTATGCGAAAAAAACATGGCGATCTAGGGTTATCAGGTTCAATACAATTCAACTATTAAAATCTGCTAAGATCTACGGGATTTTACGTTATATATGGAAATTAAAAAATTGAGGATATTATTTGTCGGCCCAGACCCAAGAGGTTTAGGAGGAGTTCAAACTTTTGGAAAAAATCTACATGAAATCTTTGACGGTAATGTAGACTTTGTTAGCGGTTGTTTTACAAAGCCTTTAATATCTTCTCAAGAGTATAATGTAATTTACCCGTTAAAATATAACCTAATTAACAGGTTATTTAGCAAGCTTTCATTGATAGTCTTAGGTCGCGATGTACTTTACAAGTATAGGTTGAATAAACTATTACGTTTAGAAGGCTATCAGGCAATTGTAGTTAATAGCCCTAAGTATATCAATATGTTTAAAGATTTCGAAGATATTATACTCATTCAACATCGTACTTATGATAGCATGTTTGAAAGTGAGCACTACTTTGACTCAAATATAGAATTGTTACGGAAAACCATATTAAGCGCAAAAAAAATTGTCTTACTTTCAAAGTATGATAAAACGCGTTTCTTGTCTATAGGGTTTAATGCAAATAGCCTTTATGTCATTAGACATTGCTCTAGAATACCAACATTACATAGTAATTCTAAAGATAACAATAAAAAATTAATAATGGCATGCCGAATTGAAAACTCTTCAAAGAGAATAGATTTAGCAATTAAAGCAATGGTTAAATTGAGTAATTATAGCTTAACTATAGTTGGGGATGGTCCAGATAAAGAATCGCTTGTAGAGTTAGTAAGCACGCTAGGGATAAAAAATGTCTTCTTTAAAGATAGAGTAACTGATATCACTTCTGCTTTGGATTCGGCTTCTGTCCATATAATGACTAGTGACTTTGAAGGCTATGGCATTTCAAATATTGAAGCTATGCGAAGAGGCCTTCCGTTAATAGTACGAAACACTTATGATGCAGCGCAGGATGTTGTTAGAGATAACGGAATCTTATTGAGTGAAACTTGGTGTGAAGATGAATTTGTTCAAGCTGTAAAGCAGATAGAGAATAACTATAGCTTTTATAGTAATAACTCATTAACAATGGGCAGGAGACATGATTTTGAAACAATTAAGCAGAAATGGATAGATCTAATTGGCTAGTTTACTATGAAAGTTGTTCATGTTGTTGCAGGAAACCTTACACAAGGTGCCGCCAAAGGCGCTTACTGGTTGCACCTCGCCCTAAGAGACAAAGGTTTGGAGTCTATTGTTATCACTGATAGTGTTATACGAGTTGATGATGATAGCGTTATTTACTTGTATAATAATCTTATTTCAAGGGTTTTCAAAAAAGTTAGTAGGTTAATCGAACGTTTGATATTCCCTCGAACTGATTTAACATTATTTAGCTCAGGTGTTTTTGGGTTGAAACTGTCTAACCTTCCAGAGATAAAGGAAGCTGACATTGTTCACCTGCACTGGATCAATAATAACTTTATTAATGTTAAGCATCTAGATCATTTGAATAAGACAGCTATATGGACATTTCGAGATATGTGGCCTTTTACCGGTGGCTGTCATTATTCAATCGGTTGCGAAAAGTTCATTCATGGATGTAATAATTGTCCTCATTCCAAAAATATTATAGAAGAGTCTCTTGTTCGACATGTAGTGAATTATAAGGTCAGATTATCTAGTTTTGATATTTTTCCAGTTGCCATCAGTAACTGGTTAAAAAATGAAGTTGAATCTAGCTATATATGGAAAAATAGCGAAATTTCGGTCATACCAAATGGTATTAATTTCGACTCATTTCATTTAGTGGAAAAGCTTGAAGCTAGAAAGTTATTAGATATAAAAACACATAAAAAAATAATTTTATTCGGGGCTATAAATCTACAGGACAAGTATAAAGGTATTGATAAACTATTTGATAGTTTGTCTAAGATAAAAAATAAAAACGATTATTTGTTATGCTCTTTTGGTTCAGGATCAAACAAGATAGATACTTTGGGATTCGAATATATCAATTTTGGTTATGTTGATGATAACTCAAAGCTATCTACTATTTATGCATCAGCTGATGTTTTCGTTGCTCCAAGTATTAAAGAAGCATTTGGTAAAACAGTTGTTGAATCACTTTACTGTAAAACACCTGTAGTGGTCTTTGGTGATACAGGGCCTAGTGAGATAGTTGAAGATAGAAAGTGTGGTTATATTGCTAAGCCCTACTGTTCTATTGACTTGATGGAAGGTATCCTTTGGGTTACTGAGTCTGTTAGACTAGACGATCTTTCGGAGTCTGCTCACGAACGTGCATTAGTTTACTCAACGAGTTCTTCTGCAGATATGTACATTTCTTTATATCAGTCACTGTTAAGACGAAGTGAAGTTACGGGTATAAAATAGATAAAGGTCTCTCAATAGTTATCATGGCGAATAAGAATAAAGTAGAAGTTTTAATTGCAACAATCGATGATAGAATATTCGCTATATTGAATAAAATAAAAACTATCCGAGATGTTAATTTTCTTATTGTGCATCAATGTTTTGACGATACTATTACACTTTCAGCCTCTGAATCGATTAGTGGTTATAAAAATATTCGCTATTTTCAACAGCGAAAATATGGCGTTGCGGCTAGCAGAAACTTAGCCCTTGATAAGGCTATTGGAGACATACTTCTCTTTTGCGATGATGATATAACATTTGAGTCGGGCTTTTTATCCACTATAGAGGCCGCCTATAATACTTATCCCAATGCATCAGCAATAACCTTTTCAGTAAGAGAATTAGGTAAAAAGAGTTTAACTAAAGCTTTCAAAAAGTATCATTTTATTCATAATAAGTTATCTATTCTTAAAGTTGGTACAATAGAGATAACTGTTAAGAGAAAGGATTTATTAGCCGATTATCATAGATTTCCAGAAAACTTGGGAGCAGGAACGCAGTACCCTGTTTGTGATGAGCCAGTGTTTCTTTCTAGGTTAATGAATTCTAATCTGGAGGTTCACTATTTTCCTACGTGCTTATTGAGTCATTCTCTTGAATCGAGTGGTGCTGAAATTGATACAATGGGAAAGCTGATGTCGAGAATGATTGCGTTCAGATATATTTTTGGTCCGTTGCTTGGTCGGTTTTTATTTGTTGTTTTCTGCGTGAAAAACTTTTCAAAAATACAGAATTTTAGGTGGGTTTATGATTCGTTCAGAATCTAGGAACGGTTTAGTCTCAGGACTTGTCTTTTTTTCCTTTGTTATTTATGTTTTTTTTCCAAATGCTATTTTTGGTTTTAAATATAATACAGTTTTTCTGTTGCTTTCTGTTTTTTTTACTTTTATGTATGCTTGCTCTAACAAGTTTTTTATATTTGATAGAGCATGCAAATTATCTATTTTTTGTTTTTTTGTTTTTCT
Source organism: Vibrio sp. M260112 (assembly GCF_036533775.1). Lineage (NCBI taxonomy): Bacteria > Pseudomonadati > Pseudomonadota > Gammaproteobacteria > Vibrionales > Vibrionaceae > Vibrio > Vibrio sp. M260112. The sequence continues at coordinate 103,378 of NZ_JATABH010000008.1, forward strand.
GCTTTTTGTTAAGAGTGCCTATTTTTTTAACTTGGAGGGCGGCAGATTCTCTGATTTTGTACGGTTTATATTCTACTGTTGTTGTTTCTTTCTTGGTATTTACTTTAGCGATGAACATTCAAAATATCATTCTGTCGTTAGATACATGCTATTGACTCAGGTTCTAGTGGTAATAACTCAAATTATCTCTCCAGATTTTTCTGCTCTCTTATACGATGCTACTAAGGTTGGATATATTGGTGATACCCATAGTCAGTTTCGACACACTGGTACATTGTACAACCCTAATACATTGGGTGTATTCTTTGCTTTTGTTATGTCGATATTGATTACCAAGAGAAATAGATGGTTATCGTATTTTACCCTTTTGTCTTTAGTTTTTTTATCGGGATCTAGAACTGGTTTTATAATGGCGCTCGCTGTTTCGGTTGTTTACGAGTTAATGGTTGATTTTTCTAAGAAAAAATTGGTTGGATTGGTGGTTTTGAGCTTGGTTGTTACTATGATATTTGGTGTTTTTTTATATTATAACGCTGATAGATTTTATTACTTTGCACAGATAGCACTGGTTGTTCATGATTTATTTTCCGGAGAAGGTTTCTCTGCTTTTTATCAAGTTACATCTTTGATGAAACGGTTTGATAATTGGTTGGGCTTGTTCCATGATTTTGTAGATGGTGGAGTTTGGGTTTACTTTTTTGGTGTTCCTGATCTTCACTCTAACAGGTTTGTCGATAACTCTTACCTTTATATTTTATTTAAATATGGTTTGGTTTTTGGAGGGGCGATTGTCTATATGATTTTTAAGGTGATTGCTAATTCTTTAGTCAAGCTGAGAGGAAGGGATACCATATTTGGAGCAGTGATGTTCTATCTTTTCGCTTTTCTTTCTGGTTTGTTTTCCGACGTCTTAGTTAGTTATTATTTCTGGATTATGATTCTGTCATACACATTATTCGCACAAAACATGTCAAGAGTTACCCATGCCAAAGATTAGTATCATAGTCGTAACATATAACGCAGAAAATGTGATCGAGTCGACTTTGAGATCCCTAGAGCCTTACAAAAATAGCGTTGATGTAGAACTGTTTTTTAAAGATGGTAACTCTTCTGATCGTACAGTCAGTATTATTAAAGATGTAATGGCTGCGCGAAATGTCGTTATACATATAGATGATGATATAAATGTATATGATGGAATGAATCAAGCTGTAGAACGTGTTCGAGGTGAGTTTATCATATTCATCAATGCAGGAGATGAACTAATTAAACTAGATCTAGATGGTTTAGTGGACTCTTCTACTTGCTTTTACTGGGATGAGGCTCGTGATTCGATAAAGCGAGATCGCGCTACTGTAGCTTTTCTAACCCGAAATACTCCTTGTCACCAGTCTGTTATTTATAAAAAGGACGAATTCTTAAAGTTTGACGTCATGTATGGTTTGGCCGCAGACTTTGAACAGATAGTGAGAATAGTGAAGCTTAGGAATGAAGGTCTTTCTCTAAACTCTTCCATCGTGAAGTACGCAAATCCAGGTTTGTCATCAGAATTCTTCGAACCATCGCTTATTCAGCTTTTCAGCCAATTGACGCATCGCTATAAGACTATCTCCAATAACTTTGGTATGATCGAGAGAGCGATGTGTATCATTTTTTCCATTACTACAGTTTTACGAAAATTAATGAAGGATATTCTTAAATGAACGATAGAAAAGTAGCTCTGATTACTGGTGTTACTGGTCAAGATGGCTCTTACTTGGCTGAATTCTTGTTGGAAAAAGGTTATGAAGTTCACGGTATCAAACGTAGAGCATCTTCTTTCAATACCGAAAGGATCGATCACATCTACCAAGATAGACATGAAAATGAACCAAGTTTCTTCTTGCATTATGGCGACCTTACGGACACGTCTAATTTGACTAGAATTCTTAAAGAAGTTCAGCCTGATGAAGTCTATAATCTTGGGGCTCAATCTCATGTCGCAGTTTCGTTCGAAAGTCCAGAATATACAGCAGACGTCGATGCTATCGGTACGCTACGCTTATTAGAAGCGATCAGATTCTTAGGCTTAGAAAAGAAAACTAAGTTTTATCAAGCTTCTACATCTGAATTGTACGGCGAAGTACAGGAAATTCCTCAAAGAGAGACTACACCTTTTCACCCTCGCTCGCCTTATGCTGTGGCCAAAATGTACGCGTATTGGATCACTGTCAATTATCGTGAGTCTTACGGGATGTATGCGTGTAACGGTATTTTATTTAACCATGAATCTCCACGTAGAGGGGAGACGTTCGTTACCCGAAAAATTACTCGTGGTTTGGCAAATATCTCCCAAGGTCTTGAGAGTTGTTTGTATCTAGGGAATATGGACGCATTGAGAGATTGGGGACACGCAAAAGACTATGTACGAATGCAATGGATGATGCTGCAGCAAGATAAGGCAGAGGATTTTGTCATTGCCACAGGGAAGCAAATTTCTGTTCGAGAATTTGTAAAACTTTCTGCAAAAGAGCTTGGGATCGAGCTTGAATTCACTGGGAACGGCGTTGAAGAAATTGCGACTGTTATAGCAATCGAGGGAGAAGATGCTAGCGCACTGAGTGTAGGTGATATCATTGTAAGAGTCGATCCTCGTTATTTCAGACCAGCAGAAGTAGAAACGTTACTTGGAGATCCTACAAAAGCCAAGGAGAAGCTAGGTTGGGAGCCGGAGATTACAGTAGAAGAGATGTGTTCAGAAATGGTTCGTTGGGATCTAGCTAAAGCAAAGCAACATTCTCTTTTAAAAAGCCATGGCTATGACGTAAGTGTTTCGCTTGAGCAATAAAATAAGCTTTTTGTATAAGTAGTTTTAAGAAGTAATAAAGGAATCAAAATGAAACGAGTTTACGTTGCCGGGCATAAAGGTATGGTCGGTTCGGCTATTGTGAGGAAGCTTTCACTGGATCCTAGTATCGAAGTTTTTACCCGCACTCGTGACGAACTCAATTTATTAGACCAGAAATCAGTTCAAAGATTTTTTGAAGAAAATAGTCTTGACCAGGTGTATCTAGCTGCTGCAAAAGTAGGTGGAATTGTTGCTAACAATAGTTATCCCGCCGAGTTTATTTACCAAAACTTAACTATTCAAAATAACGTTATTCATTCTGCGCACGAATCAGGAATACAAGATTTGTTATTTTTAGGCTCTTCTTGTATTTATCCCAAGCTTGCGAAACAACCAATGGAAGAGTCGGCTTTGCTTACTGGCACATTGGAGCAAACCAACGAGCCTTATGCTATTGCAAAAATAGCGGGTATCAAGATGTGTGAGTCATACAATCGACAGTACGGTCGAAATTATCGCTCAGTGATGCCAACGAACTTATATGGACCTAATGATAATTTTCATCCTGAAAACTCGCACGTAATTCCTGCGTTAATTCGACGATTCCACGAAGCCAAATTAGCTAACGAAGAAACGGTAACTGCATGGGGATCAGGAAAGCCAATGAGGGAGTTCTTGCACGTAGATGATATGGCAGAGGCTTGTGTCCATGTGATGAACCTTTCCGAAAGTCTATACAGAGAAAACACTACACAAATGCTAAGTCATATCAATGTGGGAACAGGTGTTGATTGTACTATTCGAGAATTGGTTGAAGCAGTGGCCAAGGTTGTGGGTTTTACAGGAAAAATTATATTTGATACTTCCAAGCCCGATGGTACACCACGAAAACTAATGGATGTATCACGTCTTAAGTCGCTTGGTTGGCAGAGCACAATTTCACTTGAAGATGGTTTGGCTACTACATATGATTGGTTTTTGGCTCATCAACTTGACTTCAGAAAATAAGCAATGCATCTAAGTAAAGCCACTTTTTCAACCGTTATTGAGTCAACGCCCCTAGTTTCAATTGATCTAATTACTGTTAATGAGTTAGGTCAAATATTACTTGGAAAGCGGCTGAACAAGCCAGCCCAAAACTATTGGTTTGTTCCCGGAGGACGTGTTCATAAAGGCGAAACGCTCGAATCTGCATTTGAACGTTTGACTATGACTGAATTAGGTAAACAATATTCTTTGAACCATACCCAAATTCAGGGAGCATATACTCATCTGTACGACGACCATGTTTATGGCGATGATTTTGGCACACACTACGTTGCATTAGCTTACCGCTTAGTTGTAACTCAAACCGATTTGTCCTTACCACTGCAAGAGCAGCATGGTTCTTATCATTGGTTTGAGGAAACTGATCTTTTGAAATCGCCAGATGTGCATTTTTATACTAAATGCTACTTCCAACGCTAATTCGTTTTATAACTAATCATTTTACAGGATTTATATGATTTATCCTATTGTTATGGCAGGTGGAACAGGTAGTCGATTGTGGCCTCTGTCACGAGAACTCTACCCTAAACAGTTTCTAAATCTATCTGGTGAGTCGTCCATGCTGCAAAGGACATTTGAACGGCTGTCAGGCTTTGAACACCAATCGCCAATAGTGGTTTGTAATGAAGAGCATCGTTTTATTGCAGCAGAGCAAATTCGTATTGGTGGTTTTTCTCATTCAGGGATTATTCTAGAGCCAGTTGGGCGTAATACTGCACCTGCGATTGCTCTTGCAGCACTTCAAGCTTTAAAAAACGAGGATGAGAGTGATCCTGTTCTACTTGTCCTCGCTGCTGATCATCTCATAGAAAATACTTTAGAGTTCAATCGTTCAGTTGCTAACGCATATCCATATGCAAAAGAAGGGCAACTGGTAACGTTTGGTATTGTTCCGACAGAACCAGAAACTGGTTATGGGTATATCAAATGTGGTGAGAGACTCTCAACGGGGGGAACTGGTTACGTTGTCGACAAGTTTGTAGAAAAGCCCAACCTTACAGATGCTGAGTCTTACCTAGCTTCCGGTGACTACTATTGGAATAGTGGCATGTTTATGTTTAAGGCATCTAAGTATTTATCGGAGCTAAAAAAATATAGGCCGGAGATTTTAGATGCTTGTGAGAAAGCGCTGTCAGATGCTCAATGGGATATGGAGTTTATTCGTGTTGACAAAGCGAGTTTTGAAGCTTGCCCAGATGACTCTATTGATTATGCAGTGATGGAAAAAACTAAGAACGCAGCTTTAGTGCCAATGAATGCTGGTTGGAGTGACGTTGGTTCTTGGTCTGCTTTATGGGAGGTTGAGAAAAAAGACAGTTCAAATAATGTTACTAAAGGTGATGTTATTGCCGTCAACTCTAAAGGAAATTATCTGCACTCCGAAAATAAGCTTATTGCGACTGTTGGCGTAAATAATCTAGTTGTTATTGAAACAAAAGATGCGGTGCTTGTTGCCGATAAAGATCAGGTACAAAATGTCAAATCTGTTGTTAATCAACTGAAGCAACAAGGAAGGACAGAGTATAAACTGCACCGCGAAGTATATAGACCGTGGGGGAAGTACGATTCGATTGATTTTGGACATAGAGATCAGGTTAAGCGAATCACTGTAAAGCCTGGTGAAAAGCTTTCTATACAGATGCACCATCATCGCTCGGAGCACTGGATTGTTGTGTCAGGTACAGCAAAAGTAACCAATGGTGAACAGACTATTTTAGTAACTGAGGATCAATCTACATATATCCCCCTAGGCACTGTTCACGCTCTGGAAAACCCCGGAAAGATTCCTCTGGAAATGATCGAAGTTCAAACTGGTAGCTATTTAGGGGAAGATGATATTGTACGTTTTGAAGACCGCTATGGTCGAATAGAAGATAAATGAGAATAGACCATGGAAAATCTATCGTGTTTTAAGGCCTATGATATTCGTGGGCAATTGGGCAATGAACTCAATCCACATATTGCTTATCGCATAGGTAGAGCCTTTGGTTTGTATCTATCCCCTAAAGGTGATGGCACTAAGACGGTGGTTGTTGGTGGTGATATTCGGTTAACATCAGAAGAGCTTAAATTAGCGGTAGCTGATGGCTTAATGGATTCAGGGGTGAATGTTGTCGATATTGGTATGACAGGTACAGAGGAAATCTACTTTGCAACTTCTTACTTAGGAGCAGATGGTGGTATTGAAATCACCGCTAGCCATAACCCAATTGACTACAATGGAATGAAGTTAGTCCGAGAGGAGTCCAAACCTATTAGTGGGGATACCGGACTTAAAGAAATTCAAACCTTTGCTGAACGTAACGAATTTACGGAACCTTCTATTCGAGGTCGACTCACACGAATCTCAAATTTGGCTGAATATGTTAATCATTTGATGACATATATTAAACCTGAAACAATTCGTCCTATGAAACTGGTTGTAAACTCCGGGAACGGCGCCGCAGGACATGTCATCGATGAGATTGAATCTAGGTTCAACACATTAGGTGTACCAGTTGAGTTTGTGAAAATACATCACGAAGCGGATGGAAGTTTTCCCAATGGAATACCTAACCCTCTTCTTCATGAGAATAGAGCTATTACATCTCAAGCAGTAGTTCAATGTGAAGCTGATATGGGTATTGCCTGGGATGGAGACTTTGATAGATGCTTTTTGTTTGATGAAAGTGGTGAATTTGTTGAGGGCTACTACATTGTAGGGTTATTAGCAGAAGCATTCTTAACTAAGAACCCCGAATCTAGAATAATTCATGATCCTCGCCTTTACTGGAGTACTCTCGAGACAGTGCACCAATATGATGGTACTCCTGTACTATCTAAAACCGGACATGCGTTTATTAAAGAAAGAATGAGAGCTGAAGACGCTATCTATGGTGGAGAAATGAGTGCTCATCACTACTTTAGGGAATTTTTCTATTGTGATAGTGGCATGATTCCATGGATGTTAATTATAGAATTACTGTCTAACTTAAACTGTAATTTGTCAGATCTCATCAGTGAACGGAAACGAAATTACCCCACGTTAGGTGAGTTGAACCGAAAGGTTGAAGACCCTGATAAAGTGATTAATGTGGTGTATCAAGTTTTTAAAGCTGATGCAATAAAAATAGATACAGTTGATGGCTTATCAATGGAGTTCGATAATTGGCGGTTTAATTTGAGAAAATCCAATACAGAATCCTTGTTACGGCTTAATTTGGAGTCAAGAGGTAATATAGAACTGATGAAAGCAATGACAGAGCAAATTCTAGGTTATATGGTTTAAGTATGTCTGAGCTCGTATCTGTTATTACTCCTTGTTTCAGGGCAGGAGAGTCTTTACTAGAAACTATTATAAGTGTTCAGTCCCAATCATATTCTAATTATGAACACATATTGATTGATGATGGTACACCTGGAGGCTTTCCTGATGAAATCAGAGCAATGGCATCTTCCGATCCAAGAATAAAGCTTATAGAACGTAAGTGGAATGCCGGTCCTGCAGTTTCAAGAAATCGAGGCATTAGTGAAGCTAAGGGGCGATTTATAGCTTTCTTAGATGCAGATGATTTGTGGCATCCTTTAAAATTAGAAAAGCAAATTGAATTCATGTTAGAGCGGGGGATTGCTTTGTCATACACTTCATATGAAGTAATTAGTACAGCAGGTAAGGTGTTAGGAACTAGAGTTCCTCCAGAGGAAGTAAGCTATTTTGATATTCTGAAGTCTAACAGAATTGGGTGTTTGACTGCGATATACGACACAGAATTGGTTGGGACGGTGTACATGCCTAATATCCTTAAAAGGCAGGATATGGGACTGTGGCTTTCTATTCTGAAAAAGTCAAAAGTTGCTCAAGGAATTATAGATATGCCATTGGCTAGATATCGAGTTGGAAAAAACTCTTTGTCAGCCAAAAAGGCCTCTGTTTTAAAGTATCAATGGAGAATATACCGAGAAGTGGAGAGGTTGCCATTTCTAAGCTCAGTGAAATACTTTGCTCATTATGCGTACAGAGGTGTAACAAGGAAGATTTAGGTTAGCTTAAGGCTATATCTTGTAAAAAATAATACTTTTCTACTATCTAGTCTGACAGTTGTTAAATTAATCAATCAATTGTCAGATCTCGTTTTATTGAACTTTGGTTTTATTGTGCAAATTATTTGGCACCAAATCCAGTCATCATTGTCTTGATTGTTTTGAGGACAATGTTCATATCCAACCAGAACGATAAATGTTTTATATAGTATAGGTCGTGAGCCAACTTTTCTCTTGTTGAGTCTGTGTCATCTGTATAACCTTGAACGGTTTGGGCCCACCCAGTAATTCCCGGTTTTACCATGTGTCTATAGCCATAAAATGGGATTTCTTTTTCAAATTGTTTAACAAAGCTCTCTTGCTCTGGTCGGGGGCCAATTAAAGCCATTTCACCTTTAAGTACGTTGAAAAACTGAGGAAGTTCATCCACGCGAATTTTTCTAATAACTTTACCAACTCTTGTGACTCGAGCTTGTTCCTGCGTTGCGAACTTGTCTGTGCATTTATCCGTTTTAACCGTCATACTACGGAATTTATAAATCTTAAAGGGTTTGCCTGCTTGGCCAACACGCTCCTGAACAAATAATACAGGCCCTCTGCTTTCTAGACGTATTAGCATAGCAGTGATCGCCATTAACGGTATAGACAAAGGTAAAGTTAATAATATTAAAGCTGATTCCCAGACTCTTTTTAAACTATGATATATAGGGTTTGGTAACAATGTACCAATTGCATTCTCAGATAAGTGAGAGGTTGTCACTCGACCTTCTACCATCTCTCTGATACTCTCAGAGTGAAATACAGGAATGTTATGTACACTGCAATCAGCAATAAACTTTTCTTGTTCTGGTGTCAGTTGACCATGTAAATCTACAACCAAACCTTGAGATACTAAATTTAAATCTAAAGATTCCAATAGGGTTATATCGAGTTTAGCGTGCTTTGAGTGTAAACTGTCTATATTAAAATTATTGATTGCCTTGAATTTAAGTTTATAACGCTCCCCTCTGAATGCAGTGGAAAAATACATCCAGAAACCGTTAAAGCAAAAGCCGTAGAGTAAAATCTCTCTGGAGTAATCTATTCTAAATAGCAGTATAACTGTCATTACAATACTGTATACTGAAGCAAGCACTGGTAAGATATAAAACTTTCGATCAACTAGTAAATAATTGGTAATTTTGGGAATTGTAATCGATGTAGTAATGTAAGCACAGGAAACTAGCCACATGCTATTGATAACAGTAATAGGCAGGTTATCTCGAAAACCTGTTATTACATGGATGAATAACAATGTGCCAAGTACACCAATACTATGACAGATAAATGAGTTTTGTAGAAAGTTTCTCAAGTTGTTACCTTTCACATCTAATTGGATAATTACGGTGCTTAGTTATGGAGCCGATTGCTATTACGCCACTGGGATTCCACTAGTTTATAAATCTCATCTTCGAAGATTTTACTTGGCTTCCATCCAAGTTTTCTGATTTTTTTAGTGCAGACTGCATATCGAAAGTCGTGCCCTTCACGATCTTTTGTATAAGTAATCAAGTTTTCATGAGAGTACCCCGAATTATCTAATGAATCGATAGTATTACAGATCAACTTAATGACTTCGATATTAGTTTTTTCGCAATTTCCACCTATACAATATGTTTCACCAACAATGCCGTCTTTTAATACTTGATGTAATGCAAGGACATGATCCGTAACATGTAACCAATCACGCACCTGTAGTCCTGAGCCATAAATAGAAATGGTCTCCTTCTTTACAAGCCTTTGTATAGTTTTCGGTATTAGTTTTTCTAAGTGCTGATAGGGGCCGTAATTGTTTGTACAGTTTGTGATCAGAAATGGGAAGTTATATGTGCGTCCCCAAGCTCTTACCAGATGATCAGCAGATGCTTTTGTTGCGGAATATGGACTACTAGGGTCATACATAGAATTTTCATTAAACTTACTTTTTTTGGATTTTAAGTCGCCAAAGACTTCATCAGTGGAAACGTGAAGAAAACGAAACTCATTCTGAACTGTTTTAGTCATAGTCCACCAATATGCTAGGCATGCTTGGAGCAATGTATATGTTCCAATGACATTGGTTCGGATAAACTCTTGTGGATAATAGATGGAGGTATCTACATGAGTCTCGGCAGCGAGGCTTATAACCCACATAGGCTGATATTTGCTTAAGACCTTTTCGAGAAGATCTTGATCGCAGATATCACCATGTATAAATTTATAGCGTTTATGTGAAGAATAATCCGCAAGTGCTTGTGAATCCACAGCATAGGACAGTTTATCTAAGTTGACGACAAAGTGGTCTGTCGCATCGATTAAATACCTGATGGTAGCTGAGCCAATAAACCCACTACCTCCTGTCACTAGGATACATTTAGTTTTGCCACATGTTTTCATTTGAAAAATCACGTTAAAGTAGTCAGTCACAAAATCTGCTTCAACACCCGATCTGCTTTCACTCGGGTAATCTTACGCATTAGTTTTTGCACTGCGTCTGGGTAGTCTTCAAACTTTTCCAGTTGTCTATAAGTACAGATTAACTGAGTATGCTGAAGGATGTTCTCCACCTCTTTCTCAAACTGAGGTGTTAAGTGGTGATAGTTATCCTGAATGAATATTGCATTCTCTAAGTCCAGTTTCCAAGCTCTTGGATTGAGGTTGTTACCGGTAATTAGCATGTAGCGTTTATCTACCCAAATACCTTTAAGGTGGAAGCTATTCTCATCGTGTTTCCATAGGTGGATAGATAATTTGCGGCTAGCAATATTTGCTTCGTTTGCTTTGGCAAACTGGCGTAGGTTGCGTTCATAAAGGTAAGGCAAACCACCAATGGTTTTAAACTCTTCTTCTGGTGAGATGTAAAAGTCGTTAGCCGTTTTATCACCGACAACAATTGTCACCTTCACACCGCGTCTCAGGGCCTTTCTTACTTCTTTCGCAACACTACGAGGGAAGTTGAAATAAGGCGTACAGATAAATATCTCATCTTTTGCTTGAGCAAGCAGCTGGTTAATACCCTGATTGAGCTTATTGCGTTTTTTGCCTACGCCAACAATCGGCGTCACCGCAACTTGATCTTGGGAAACTGGTTGAGAGTCAAACTGATAAGACGATTTTGCAAGTGCTGCGCGAAGCTGGCGAATCTGAGTTTTTATCTCTTTAGTCTCAGGCTTGCTCGGGCAAGCAAGGTCGTTAACAGCAGGGTGTGCAACGATTTCATGTTGGACAAAGTTCACCATACTATCTGCCAGAGCTTTATTCTCTAGAACATGGTAACGATCAAAACGATAGCGATCTTTATAGTTTAGGTAAATATTGTTTAAGCTGGCGCCGCTGTAGATAACCGTATCATCGATGATAAAGCCTTTTAGATGCAGCACGCCAAAGACTTCTCGGCCTCTAACTGGAATGCCATAAACGGGAATTTTGTATTGGTGTTTTTCAGCAAAGCTTTTGTACATCGCTGCATTGGTTTCACCAGGTTCTGCACCGATTAGACCACGTTGCGCTCGATGCCAGTCAACGCATACGCTGATATCTAAACCAGGGTTGCGCTGCTTAGCTTGATAAAGCTCTGATAGTATTTCTCTTCCCGCTTCATCATCCTCTAAGTAAAGAGCAACAAGGCAAATTCGTTTACTTGCCTGACGAATCGCTTCAATCAAGCGAGTTCGAAAATCTTTGGCAGAATACAAGGTTTCAAACCGTGCTGGATCTTGCGCCAAAGTAGGAAGTTGTTCGAATAAATTCCTATTAGTCATCATGTTGGATGTATTGCCTTTACTAAAAGTGGACAGGGATAGTAGCAAACAAAGCTGAAAGTTTCGAGTATCAAGCTAAAAGAGCGGCGAGTTTCGAGTTGCTAGTCTAGAGCTTGGTGACTCTAGGTTTGTACCTCTAAAGCCCAGCTTTGTCACACAATGTAATACCATTTTCATTTTTTCGTATAAGAAAAGACTATAACAATAAATAAATACTCTATTCGTCGATATTCGTCATGAAACATGAACAGTTAACTGTATGGCAAAGAAGCTTTTCTTTAAGCTGTTTAGTCTACAAATCCTTTAAACAACATAAGGATTATGGGTTTAAAGACCAGATTTGTCGCTCCGGTCTTTCTGTACCCAGTAACATCGCTGAAGGAATGGAAAGGCACACTGACAAAGAAAAGGCGCACTTTCTTTCTATTGCGAAAGGCTCATTAGCAGAGCTAAGAACTCAGCTTCTTATTGCGATTGAAATCCAATACATTCCCAAATGTGTTGGAGAAAACATGGCCGAAGAGTGCTTACATTTAAGTCGCATGCTTGGGGCGTTTATAGTCAAACTTCGAAGAAAGTAACTCGCCACTCGCCACTCGCTACTCGCTACTCGAAGCTCTCAGGCTGACTTCCCCACCTATATAGCTTTCAATCCCTTGTTCAGTTTCTAACAAAACGGCGCCTTGTTCATTGATGCCGCGAGCAATACCAGTAATCTCTCTCGGGCCCATGATCAACTTAATCGGTCGGCCGATGAAGTTATCGAGGCGATTCCACCTTTCTACAAACCCTGCCATGCCCTTAAGCTCGTAGTCATTTAGGGCGGTATGAAGCGTCTTAATCATAGTGATAGCAAGTTGGTTTCTGTCGATTTCTTTGCTATTGCCTACTTCGCTTAAGCTTGCCCATGGCTGAGTGATACCTTCAGTGGATTCAGACATCATCAGGTTCATACCCATACCAATCACCAAGTTTGCAGCAGCGCCTGCTTGACCAGACATCTCTACCAGAATGCCAGCGAGCTTGCGGTCTTGATAATAGAGGTCGTTTGGCCATTTCAGCTTCACGCCATTGAGCCCCATCTCTTCCAAAGCTTCAACGATAGCGACACCAACCACTAGGCTTAGCCCCATCGCCGCAGCCATGCCAGCATCTAATCGCCAATACATCGAGAGGTACAGATTTGAACCAAATGGAGAAATCCATTCACGCCCACGGCGACCGCGACCTTTAGCCTGATATTCCGCTAAACACACAGATCCTGATTCAAGGCTGTCAGTGCGGTCGAGAAGATATTGGTTGGTCGAATCAATGATTGGAATCAGTTCTACAGGGGTAGAAAGAGCCTGATTAAGAGTTTCCTGATCGAGTAACTGCATTGGCTTAGCAAGCTGATAACCTTTGCCTTGCACCCGAAAAATATCAACCCCCCAATCTTGAATACCTTTAATGTGCTTACTAACCGCAGCGCGAGAAACGCCAAGTTGTTCACCTAGCTCTTCGCCGGAGTGAAAGCCACCTTGAGAGAGTGTTTTTAGAATCGATAACTTGACCGAATGCTCTTTCATTGTTGGCTCTCCAAAATCTCTTGCAGATTGGTTTCTTGTTGCGAGCCCATAAATCTTACTTCGTGTTCGAGCTCAATTTGATAGCGATTAAATACTTCAGAGCGAACTTTAGCTGCCAACTGAATAACATCAGTGGCTGTTGCATTGTCTTTATTGACTAACACTAGAGCCTGCATAGGGTGTACTTGTGCACCGCCTATCCTGATGCCTTTAAGCTTACATTGATCAATCAACCATCCGGCTGCGATTTTCATCCCGCCGTCAGCAGGGTAGGCAACGATATCTGGGAACTGCTGTTTGAGGAGTTCAAAATGTGATTGAGGGATCACCGGGTTCTTGAAAAAGCTCCCCGCGTTACCTGTCACGTTTGGATCTGGAAGTTTCTCCATACGAATCTGGCACACACGCTCAAAGATATCTTGAGCGGTTGGAGTATTTGGTTCGAGGGATTTTAGCGGGCCATACTCAATTTGAGGTTGCCATTGTTTGGCTAACTTTAGCCCTAGCGCAACAATGACTGCTTTACCATGCAATTGATGCTTGAATATTGAATCTCGATAACCAAAATTGCACTCTTCATTAGTGAGACGCTGAATACTAAAGCTATCGAGGCAAAGGATATCGACATATTCACACACATCTTTCAGTTCAACACCATAGGCTCCGATATTTTGGATTGGAGCACTGCCAGCACAACCAGGAATAAGAGCAAGATTCTCCAATCCTGCATAGCCATGATTGACGGACCATTCAACAAGTGATGGCCAATCTTCTCCACCAGCAATATGCAGATGCCAATGCGTTACAGACTCAGTCACTTGCTTGCCGACGATTCTATTGAGTATCACTACACCATGATAAGGCTCGGTAAAAAGCATATTGCTGCCTTTACCTAGCATTAACTTGGGTAGCTGTTTCCATTGCGGGTTTTGATAAACCTGCTTTATCTCTTCAGTAGAGTTCACCTCAACAAGGAAGTCACACCGCTGTGAGATAGAGAAAGTATGGTAAGGGTGGAGGTCGGCGTTAGCTGTAATTTGCATTGGTTTCGTTGAGTAATCTAAACTGCGAGCATTCTACCTCAAATTGAAGCTTGGTGATAATGAGCCCTCTGCATATAGAAGTATTAGATCCGATTAAACTGCCGCTCGTAGCTCGCTTATATAAATCTTATTACCCATCAGGGAAAGCTAAAAAAGATGAATTGATACTCGCGGGGTATATCGATCAGCAAATTGTTGCGGTGGTTCGCTTTCGTCAGATAGAAGAGTGTCGATTGTTGACAGGTATGTTAGTGATTCCAGATTTCAGAGCAAAGGGGTTAGGGCATCACTTAATGAACTATTGTGAGCAGCAGGTGTTGGTCAATCAGGATTATTGCTTCGCTTATCAACATCTTGAATCGTTTTATGGTCAGCATGGTTTTAAGGCGGTGGACTTATCAGCACTGCCAAACACGCTGAGAAACTTATTCGAACGATACAGTCGAAGCAAAAAACTTATCCCAATGCAGTATGTGCCGTAACCTCCGAGTTAGTCCTGTAAAGCATTTGCTTTATTAATTGGTTGCTCCATAATATTTTTGTGGTTGAGGGAGCAAGCATGAAAAGTGTTGATTTAATTCTACAGACAATTAAAAAAGATGGAGCAGTCACGGCTAAGCAGCTTGCTGAGCAACTAAACATGACCACCATGGGAGCTCGTCAACACCTGCAAAGTCTACAAAAAGACGGCTTTTTGTCTTTTGAGGATCTGAAAGTAAAAGTCGGGCGCCCAACCCGTCATTGGTCCTTAACCCCACAAGGGCATGCTCAATTTGCTGACCGCCACAGTGAGTTGACTATCCAAGTCATAGAAGCGGTAGAAACACTGTTTGGTGCCGAAGGGGTACAGAAAGTCGCCAATGAAAGGGAAGCAAAGACATTAGCCAATTATCAAGCTGAGTTAAGCCATTGCCCTGACGTGCTCTCTAAACTGACTAAGTTGGTGGAGCTGAGAAAGCAAGAAGGCTACATGGCTGAGCTTGAGCAAACTCCACAAGGTTATGTGCTAATAGAAAATCATTGTCCTATCTGTAAAGCGGCGACACGTTGCCCAAGTTTATGCCAGTCAGAACTGAATGTTTTTCAGAGTTTGCTAGGTAAAGATGTCTCTATTGAACGCTCCGAACATATTATTCAAGGTCAACGTCGCTGCGTATATTCCATTGTGTAGCGAGTATCTTTTCTTCAGAAGCTTTGTGTTTAGATGCATATTGAGCTGTCTTGATTTTGAGATTGATGGTTTTCGTAGTACGCGATTCCCCTGCATTGACCTATCTTTAGGATAGGTCGTTAACCACAGTCTTTGCGTGTAAGGAGCTATTATGAGTTCACCACTAATCAATCAAACCTTGCCCTCTTTTGATGAATTGATGGCACTCGCACAAAATAATCCTGAAGCATTTACTCAGTTCAAGCACGACATGTGTGAGGAAATGATTTTGTCTGCCTCGAAAGAGATGCAGGGTCGTTTGTGGGCGCAACAAAGCCATATCGATCGTATTGTCGGTAGCTGTAAAAATCCCAATCATGCCAATGTCGTGCTGATGCGCGAACTTGTCTCGCAAATGGTCAAGTTTCAAGATGTGCTCGATGGCGATGTGACAGACCTAGACAATCAACCTACTGCGCAGGTGATTCTTTTGGATGATTGGCGGTGATTAGTGTCCAGCTCTATAGCAATGTCATAACGTATTATGACTGTCTCACTGATTCAGAAATAAGTATTGAGCTGCGAGTTTCGAGCTTCTAGCTTCTAGCTTCTAGCTTCTAGCTTCTAGCTTCGAGCTTTGAGCTTCGAGTTTTGAGCTTCGAGTTTCGAGCTTCGAGTTTTGAGCTTCGAGCTTCGAGCTGCGAGTTTCGAGTTTCGAGTTTCTAGCTTTGAGCTTTGAGCTTCGAGTTTCGAAGAGTTACTGTCGCATTAAATCAGTTGACATGAGCTGTCGCCTCCATAAAATTTCTCGCCACTCGCCACTCGCCACTCGCCACTCGCCACTCGCCACTCGCCACTCGCCACTCGCCACTCGTTTTGTGTTCAAACTCTCAAAAATAATCTTATTCCCCCTTGGGTTTAGCCAATCTATCCCTCATATAGATACCGCTAGGCTGTGAAAGCCACTTATCAAATCAACCATGGAAATTCAGGAGAGACGACCGATGAACATTCGTCCATTACACGACCGAGTTATCGTAGAACGCCAAGAAGTTGAATCTAAGTCAGCGGGTGGTATCGTTCTGACTGGTTCTGCTGCAGAGAAATCTACTCGCGGCGTTGTACTAGCTGTGGGTAAAGGCCGCATCCTAGAAAACGGTACAGTACTACCGTTGGACGTTAAAGTTGGCGACACTGTTATCTTCGCTGAAGGTTACGGTACTAAAACTGAAAAAATCGACGGTAAAGAAGTGCTAGTGATGTCAGAAAACGACATCATGGCAATCGTTGAGTAATAGCAATCATTGAGTAATTTTTTGCTCAAGTTCAATTTGAAATCATTAAACAGAATTTAGACAAGGAAACTAAAGATGGCTGCTAAAGACGTTAAATTTGGTAATGACGCACGTATTAAGATGCTAGAGGGTGTGAACATTCTAGCTGATGCAGTAAAAGTCACTCTTGGCCCTAAAGGCCGTAACGTTGTACTAGACAAATCTTTCGGTGCACCAACAATCACTAAAGATGGTGTATCTGTTGCGCGTGAAATCGAGCTTGAAGACAAGTTCCAAAACATGGGCGCACAGATGGTTAAAGAAGTTGCGTCTCAAGCAAACGACGCAGCGGGTGACGGTACAACGACAGCAACTGTTCTTGCGCAAGCAATCGTAAACGAAGGCCTAAAAGCAGTTGCAGCGGGTATGAACCCAATGGATCTTAAGCGTGGTATCGACAAAGCTGTCGTTGCAGCGGTTGAAGAGCTAAAAGCACTGTCTGTTGAGTGTAAAGACACAAAAGCGATCGCTCAGGTTGGTACTATCTCGGCAAACTCTGATGCAACTGTGGGTAACATCATTGCTGAAGCGATGGAAAAAGTCGGCCGCGACGGTGTGATTACTGTTGAAGAAGGTCAGGCTCTACAAGATGAGCTAGATGTTGTTGAAGGTATGCAGTTTGACCGCGGTTACCTGTCTCCTTACTTCATCAACAACCAAGAAGCGGGCAGCGTAGATCTAGAAAGCCCATTCATCCTACTAGTCGATAAGAAAGTATCGAACATTCGTGAACTTCTTCCAACGCTAGAAGCGGTAGCGAAAGCATCTCGTCCACTACTTATCATTGCTGAAGATGTTGAAGGTGAAGCTCTAGCGACGCTAGTAGTGAACAACATGCGTGGCATCGTAAAAGTAGCGGCTGTTAAAGCACCAGGTTTTGGCGACCGTCGTAAAGCAATGCTACAAGACATCGCTATCCTAACAGGCGGTACAGTGATCTCTGAAGAGATCGGTCTAGAGCTAGAGAAAGTCACTCTTGAAGACCTAGGTCAAGCTAAGCGTGTCACCATCACTAAAGAAAACTCTACTATCATCGATGGTGCTGGCGAAGAAGCAATGATTCAAGGTCGTGTTGCTCAAATTCGTCAACAGATCGAAGAAGCAACTTCAGATTACGACAAAGAGAAACTACAAGAGCGCGTAGCTAAGCTAGCTGGCGGTGTTGCAGTGATCAAAGTTGGTGCCGCGACTGAAGTTGAAATGAAAGAGAAGAAAGACCGCGTTGAAGATGCGCTTCATGCAACTCGCGCAGCGGTTGAAGAGGGTGTTGTCGCTGGTGGTGGTGTGGCTCTTATTCGCGCAGCATCTAAAGTTGCTAACCTAGAAGGTGACAACGAAGAACAAAACGTTGGTATCCGCGTTGCTCTACGTGCAATGGAAGCGCCAATCCGTCAAATCACTAAGAACGCAGGTGATGAAGAATCTGTTGTTGCGAACAACGTTCGTGCAGGTGAAGGTAACTACGGTTACAACGCTGCAACTGGCGAATACGGTGACATGATTGAGATGGGTATCCTAGATCCAACTAAAGTGACTCGTAGCGCACTACAGTTCGCAGCATCAGTTGCAGGTCTAATGATCACAACTGAAGCTATGGTGACTGACCTACCACAGAAAGATGCTTCATCTATGCCTGATATGGGCGGCATGGGTGGTATGGGTGGCATGGGCGGTATGATGTAATCGTCTTAGCTATTTAGCATCTAAAAACGGAGACTATGGTCTCCGTTTTTGTTTGAGTTAAGTTGTATGGTATTTTATGCGCTTTGGCGCAGCGTGTCTGTGTACGCTGTGCTTATTAGTTAATAGATCTAGTCTCATTCTTTCGGAACAATAACAGCTCAATACAGAGAGCCCCATATTCTCCGAGATTGGACTTAAATGGAGTAAGTTGTGAAGATTGCCGTAGCTGGTACAGGGTATGTAGGCCTCTCCAATGCAATGTTACTTGCGCAAAACCATCAAGTGGTTGCGCTAGATGTTATTGAAAAAAAGGTGGAACTCCTAAACCAAAAAATCTCGCCCATAGCGGACGTCGAGATTGAAGACTTTTTAGCCAATAAACCGATCAACTTTGTTGCGACGACTGATAAGAGAGTTGCTTACGAAGGCGCTCGTTTTGTCGTGATTGCGACCCCCACAGACTATGACCCTGTGACAAACTACTTTAATACTTCTTCTGTTGAGTCAGTTATTAAAGATGTTATGTCAATCAACCCTGAAGCGATCATGGTGATCAAGTCTACAGTTCCTGTTGGTTATACTGAACGTATTAAGCAGGATTTGGGCTGCGAGAATGTCATATTCTCTCCGGAGTTCCTCCGTGAAGGCAAGGCTCTATATGATAACTTACACCCATCACGTATTATTGTTGGTGAACAGAGTGAGCGAGCGCAGGAGTTTGCCAATCTTTTAGTTGAAGGTGCTGTAAAAGAGAATATCGATGTGCTTCTGACTAACTCTACCGAGGCCGAAGCCGTGAAGTTGTTCTCGAATACATATCTAGCAATGAGGGTTGCTTATTTCAATGAGCTTGACTCTTATGCAGAAGCGCATGGCCTAGATACTAGGCAAATCATTCAGGGAGTAGGCTTAGATCCTCGTATTGGCGACCATTACAATAATCCTTCGTTTGGCTATGGCGGTTACTGTTTACCTAAAGACACTAAGCAGTTATTAGCTAACTACCAGGATGTGCCTAACAATATTGTCGGCGCAATCGTTGATGCGAATCGCACCCGAAAAGATTTTATTGCTGACTCGATTTTAAAACGTGAGCCTCAGATCGTTGGTATATACCGTCTTATCATGAAATCTGGCTCAGATAACTTCCGAGCATCTTCCATTCAAGGCATCATGAAGCGCCTTAAGGCGAAAGGGATTACGGTTGTCGTGTATGAACCTGTGCTTGAAGAAGATGAATTCTTCCATTCACAAGTGATACGTGATCTAGAGGCGTTTAAAGCTAAATCGGATGTTATCGTGTCTAATCGTATGGCAGAAGAGCTAGCAGATGTTGCTGACAAGGTCTATACCCGAGATCTGTTTGGTTCTGATTAACTTATGAAAAAGCTCCGTTAGGAGCTTTTTTATTGCCTGTTATGTTGCTTTAGGTGGCTGTTTACATAGTCACGGATAACATAACCCCATGGCATAATCGCTCTTCTAATATGTGTTTTGACTCGAACTAGTAACCTTTATCGATATCGACAAGGTTATTTAGACTAAAGCCATCACGCCAGCTTTGATAATTCTCTACGAAGATATCGACCACTTGTTCCGGAAAGCTTAACGCTGCGATATGTGGCGTGACCGTAATATTTTCATGCGTCCAGAAAAGGTGACTCTCAGGCAGTGGTTCTTGCGCAAACACGTCGAGAAACGCGTGGTGGATATGTCCATTGTCCAAGGCACTTAACAGCCCATTTTCTTCTACTGCAGTGCCTCGGCCAACATTAAATAGCAGAGCACCTTGGCAGTGCGATAAGCTCTCTTGGTTGAGGATATGTCGAGTTTCAGGCGTATTCGGTAGTGTATTAACGACAATATCGGCTTCTTGCAGGGCAGTGGTCAGTTCTTGAATATGGTAGGTTGCTGTAAAAGGGGAGTGTTTTGTCGGTATACCGCTGCGATTCACTCCGATAGGGACAATAGCAAAACTTTTGGCAACCTCTGCAAGATGGGAACCAATGGAACCAGTGCCGAGAACAACCATTTTTTTGCCACTTAGAGATTGGTATGGCATTGGTTGCCAGTTAGAGCCCTGTTGCTCGGTATGATAGTGATAAAAATGGTTCATCGCGGATAAGCGGGAACTCAAAACAAAAACGGTAGAAAGTGATAGAGTTTTATCGCCAAACAAAACCTACACAAACTACCGTTTTCATGCCGAATAATACTTTCCTATTGTCATTCTGGGAAGGCTTTCAGATCGTAAAGT